>JBMNSS010000015.1:0-29577 GCA_050945315.1 Limnochordia bacterium
TGTAAAGACCGCCCGATAGCATTGGCGAACAGACCATTACCGCCATCGAGGTGTGTGGCACCCAAGACAAGTGTTCAGGCGTGGCTGGGGTGTTTTGTCAGACCCCCGCCATCCCACTCCACAACGTCAAGTGTTTGAATGAAAGCATCGCCGCCGACCATCCGGCACGGAAGTGCCATGATTATCGCCATGGCGATCCGGCGGGGCCGCGCCATCCGTGGTGCGTCGTGCTATAGTTTAACGGGAGGCCGTGATATGAAAAAGAAGCGTCTTATGCGAGAGGATGGGCGCTATGTGCTGTTGTACTCGCCCTGCGATGCTAAGGAGACGGAACTGAAGGAATCAGGATCGAGGAAATCCGAATACACGAAGCCATCTGCCGGGGAGGACGAAAAGAGTGTCTGAGCTGCGCTGGAATCCCATGTTGGGGCAGTGGGTTATCACTGCTACGCACCGTCAGGACAGAACATATAAGCCGCCAGCTGAGTTCTGCCCCATCTGTCCGACAAAATCAGCCGAATTCCCCACGGAAATACCGGTCCCGGATTTCTATATCGCCGTCTTTCAAAACAAGTTCCCGTCGCTTCGGCCCCGACCCGAACCGCCGGAAGTCGAGGGAACTGAACTCTACCCCGTGCGCGAGGCCATGGGTGAATGTGAAGTCGTGATCTACACCGCCGACCACGTGGGCAGTCTTACAACCCTCGATGAAGAGAAGATGTATTGCCTCGTCGATGTCTGGGTAGATCGGTTCTGTGATCTTGGCGAACGAGAGGGCATCGAATATGTCTTCATCTTTGAAAACCGGGGAGAGGCCGTAGGGGTCACGTTGCATCATCCGCATGGGCAGATCTATGCCTATCCCTATATACCTCCGATTCCGGAGCGGGAGCTGCTTCAGGCCGCGGAGCATCACGCGAGCACCGGGCGTTGCCTGTTCTGCGACATCCTGAGTGAAGAGAAACGGGACGGCAGGCGTATGCTAGTGGAAGACAGCCATACCGTGGCCTTTGTGCCCTTTTTCGCGCGCTTCCCGTATGAAGTGCACGTGATGCCCAAGCGCCACGTCAGCGCGCTCCCCGATCTTGATGTCAATGAGCGCCGTTCACTGGCCCGCACGCTCCAAGAGGTGGTCAAGCGCTATGATGGGCTGTTTGACGCACCGATGCCGTATATGATGGCTATGCACCAGCGGCCCACTGACGGCAAGGACTATGAGTTCTACCACTTCCATGTCGAGTTTCTCCCGCTACAGCGCTCCGCCGGCAAACTCAAGTTCCTGGCAGGATCGGAATCAGGGGCGGGAGCTTTCATCACGGATATGTCTGCCGAATTCCAAGCCGAAAGATTGAAAGGAGTGAAGCCATGAAGATGGCTTCCGTTGATGACGCCGACCGAGTCTCGATGCTGGTGGCAGCCCTTCGTCAGCATTGCGGTCCCGGCGACGCCCGACCGCATGTAGTAAAGGCCCCGGGACGGGTTAATCTGATCGGGGAACACACTGACTACAATGACGGGTTCGTCTTGCCCATCGCCATCGACCGCAGTGTCATCATGGCCGGAAGATGCCGCCCTGATCGGCAGGTGAGAGTCTACTCGGTCGATTATCAGCAACTAAATGAGTTCTCCCTGGACGATATCGCCGTCGACAACGTGATGGGGTGGAGCAACTACATCCGCGGTGTTCTCTTTGTCTTGCAGAACGAAGGTTACGAGCTTGGAGGCCTGGACTTGGCCGTCACGGGCAACATACCGCAGGGGGCGGGTCTGAGTTCTTCGGCGGCACTGGAGATCGCCACGGCGGATATGGCGACCGCCCTTTTTGATCTGAAAATCGAGCCGGTGGATACAGCCCGCCTGGCCCAAAAGGCAGAGAATGAGTTTGTAGGCGTTCAGTGCGGGATCATGGATCAATTCGTGTCGAAACTGGGACGCAAAGATCACGCCTTGCTCATTGACTGTCGCAGTCTGGAGTATCGCCACATTCCTTGGCTGTCAGATCAAGTGCGATTGCTGATCGCAGACACCCGCGTCCAGCGAGGATTGGTCGATTCAGAGTACAACCGGCGTCGTCAAGAGTGCGAAGAAGGATTACAGGCACTGAGCAAGGTCTTGCCGGGAATCACGGCCCTGAGGGACGTGTCGATCTCCCAATTCCGTGAACACGCTCATCTTCTGGATCCCGTAGTGCGTTCCCGTTGCCGACACGTCATATACGAAAACGCCCGGGTGCTCGAAGCCGTGGCGGCATTGGAGTCGGGAGATTGGGTCCACCTTGGTCAACTTATGTACGCCTCCCATGAAAGCCTACGTGATCTGTATGAGGTCAGCTGCCCTGAGTTGAACGCCATGGTGGAGATTGCGCAGAGCGTGGAGGGGGTCTTCGGAGCCCGCATGACGGGTGCCGGGTTTGGAGGTTGCGCCATTGCACTCGTACAGGAGCGAGCGCTGGAGAACCTTGAAGAGGCCATCCTGCGCCGCTATCCCGAAATGATCGGCCGTGATCCCAAGCTTTTGCGCACCGGTGTCGCCGAAGGCGCACGGTCGTGGTTGTGGGAAGATCAGGAGGCGCTCAAGGGGGGTAACTGATGCGTATTCTCGTCACCGGAGGAGCCGGCTATGTAGGAAGTCATGTGGTGTGGGACCTTGTGGCCGCCGGACACGAGCCGGTGGTCCTTGATGATCTTTCGAGAGGACACGCGCCGGCCGTTCCTTCGGCAGTCAGCTTGTTGCAGGTCGATCTGGCGGACAAAGAAGCTTTAGGTAGCGTTTTTGAGCGTTTTCAGCCGCAAGCCGTGATGCACTTTGCCGGCTCATCTTTAGTGGGCGAATCGATGAGACATCCTGAGCTCTACTTTAGAAACAACCTCAGCAACGGTCTGAATCTGCTGGCCTGTATGGTGGAACACAGAGTGGACAAAATCGTCTTCTCCTCCTCCGCGGCGGTTTACGGCGAACCGGAGACAGTGCCCATCACCGAAGAGCATCGGAAGGCTCCCACCAGTCCCTACGGTGAGTCTAAGCTCTTTTTCGAGAGTATACTGCGCCGTTTCGAGGATGCCTACGGGGTGCGCTCCGTATCTTTGCGCTACTTCAACGCGGCGGGTGCTCATCCGTCAGGCCAAATAGGCGAAGACCATGACCCCGAGACGCACCTTATTCCCATCATCTTACAGACAGCGCTGGGGAAGCGGGAAGAACTGTCCATTTTCGGTACCGACTACCCTACGGAGGACGGTACTTGTGTGAGGGATTATGTGCACGTATGCGACCTTTCAGCGGCTCATATCCTGGCCCTCCGGTTTCTTGATGACGGAGCCGGATCCGATGTCTTCAACCTGGGCAACGGACAGGGCTTCAGCGTACAACAGATACTGAGTGTGGCAGAAAAGGTTGTAGGCAAGCCCATACCGACTCGCCGGGCGGATCGACGTCCGGGAGATCCGGCCGTCTTGGTGGCCAGTGCTCAAAAGGCCATGGATGTGCTGGGATGGCGACCGTTATACACCGACATTCTACAGATTGTGGAATCGGCGTGGAATTGGCACACAAACCATCCGGACGGGTACGGGCAACTGCAGTGACACGGTGCACTCCCTTTCATGCATGAGCATATAGGTATCAGAAGCCGGTATGCCGGTATGAGAGGGGGTCGGACCGTGGAGATAGGAGAACTGCAAACGACACTGAGCCGCATCGAGGGCGAGATCGCCGCGCTCAGGAGTGAATTCGCGCGTTTCGAGGAACGTCTGGCTGATATGCAGAAGACCTTAAGTGGCGATGGCGACAATCTGAAAAGCCTGCAGACAGTGGCCGGAATGCTGTCTAACCCGGAGGTTGCCGGATCTTTGTCCAAGGTCTTGGGCGAAGGGCTGGGTGGTCTCGTGCCTCTGCTGATGTCGGGTGATGCGAGAGCCGACGAAGCGGGTGACGGGGACGACGACGATATTCTTCGAGCTTTGGCGAGTCTCAGTCCTGAGGCCGGTCGAGCCATACGGAAACTGAGGCGGGTTCTTCCGTTGGCAACCGCGGTACGTGGTAGCAGAGGGCACGAGACACGTCCCATGCCGCAAAGGAGATCCAGAAGGCGCAGACGTGATCAAGAGTACGATACGTGGTGTGTTTGTCGCTGAGCAAAGGTGCCGGAGCGATCAGAGCCGGCTCGCTCCGGCACGGGTGCTTACAGTTCTTCCTCGAAGAATAGAAGCAACAGGATGATGATCAGGAGCAGCATCAGAGTATCACTGCAATTGTTGCGCGACATGCATGCTCACCTCCAGCAGCCCGGTGGGGACATTTCAGCGGCCGTTTAGTGTGTGGTCCGCTAAAGCCGCTCCCTTCAAACTACGAGGAAGCGCCGCACTCGGTGCCAAGACAGGCCTCCTGTTTAGAGCGTGACCCTTGGCCGAAAAAAGGAGCAGGATTAGCGCGTTCAGGCCGGAACTTCTCGACTAGTGCACAGTAATTAGGATGGAGGATGAGTGCGTGAGGCAACAGGACAAGCGCGACGAACATGTGGATGTGACAGTCATACAAGACGTCAGCCGGCGACTGGGCACTAATGTAAGCCGGGTCATCGTTGGCAAGCCGGAAGCTATCAGGCTGGCGATTATCGCCTTGCTGTGTGAAGGGCATATTTTGGCGGAAGACGTTCCCGGGGTGGGCAAGACGATGCTGGCTCGATCACTTGCCGGCTCCGTCGGCTGTAGCTTCAGCCGTCTTCAGTTTACACCGGACCTTCTGCCTTCGGATGTTACCGGTGTCAGCGTGTTCAATCAAAAAACGCAGGAGTTTGAGTTTCGCCCCGGTCCGGTCATGTCTCAAGTGGTGTTGGCCGATGAGATCAACCGGGCCACACCCCGTACTCAATCGGCTCTGCTGGAATGCATGGAAGAAAGGCAAGTGACGGTAGACGGAGTCACTCGTCCTCTTCCTCGTCCTTTTCTCGTCATGGCCACACAGAACCCCATTGAGTATGAAGGCACGTTCCCCTTGCCGGAGGCTCAGATCGACCGTTTCCTCATTCGCCTGTCTATAGGATATCCGAGTGCCGCTGACGAGGCGGAGATTCTGGTTCGTCTTCAGCGCCGCCATCCGATTGAGGATCTGCAGCAAGTGGTCACCACTGAGGAGTTGGTGCAGGCCCAAAAGCTGTGTCGTGAGGTGTTTGTGGAAGACTCGGTACGTGTCTACATCGTATCCTTGGTCAGAGCGACACGGGAGCATTCAGACGTGGCTCTTGGAGCCAGCCCGCGAGGCTCACTGGCGCTCTATCAGACGGCCCAGGCAGCCGCCGCTTTGGAGGGGCGCGACTATGTACTGCCCGATGACGTGAAGGCTATGGCAGTGCCGGTCTTGGCCCATAGATTGATTATCAAACCTGAGAGTCAGTTGCGGGGCCGCACGGGTCAGGCGGTGGTCAACGACATTCTCCAGCAAGTGCCCGTGGTGCTTGAGGAGGAAGCCAGTGCGTAATCCCGTCGGCGAGCTGACTTCGTTGGCTGGCCGACTAAGATACGCCGTGCCGTGGACGTCCGATCGGGCAGCCTTTTTGTATGTCCCCGCTTTGGCCATACTGACTGCTTTGGGCGCCGGATTGACAGTGGCCGGTTGTTTTTGGCACCTCCCCCCGGCATGGCATTTCTCCCCTTGGGCTCTGGCGGTCTTGGTACTGCCAGCGTGTACGGGCTTTTTTCTGACCTATTTCCACGATCTTTTACAGGTCCGGTTGGGCTGGCGTGCTCTGGAGGTGTTGCTGCAGTTCTTGCTGTCGTTGGCTGCTTTTTCGACGGCCGGTGTTTCCGTCTACGGAATACTGAGCGGATTGATGACCTCGGCCACGGTATGGGTGATCGCGGTCAGAGTTGGCTCGGATCTGTTGTTTCTTCGTCCTGATCGTCTGCAAGAAGAGCAGATCGGACCGGGACACCGGCGCTTGGTTAAGCATCACGGCTACTTGATGCTGCTTTTGTGTACGGCAGCCGGGGTCTTCGCCCGCTATCGGAGCGAGCCGGTTGTCTGGTCGGCGGTGACTGCCGCTGCCTTTGGTGCCGCGTTGTGTGTCAGCGCCGGGCTGGTTCAGCTCAGTTGGGCGGCTTTTGTCATCGAACGACAGCAATGGCGGGCTGGTGGTGAGGCAGTGATCAGTGACAGACTGGCTTCCGCGCGGTGGCGTGATGCCTGGCGGATGGTGCTGACTCCGGGCGTCATAGCCATGATATTGCCGGCCAATATATCGCCATTGGCTCGCCTGACGTTTGACAGCCTGTTTGAGAGGATAAACACTGTAGTGGCTCCGTTTTTTGTCAGAACGGGCCCCGCCGACAGTCGTTCTTCATCTGAATTGGCGGAGCGTTTGGCCGAAAGCCTGGATGCGCCCCATCAGTTTTCCTTCGGATCGTACGCGGCGATGTTGTTAACCGTGCTAGCCGTGCTATGGGTCATCAAGCGCTTCCTACCTCTTATGGGTGTGAGCAGAGCCGAACGACTGGGCTGGTGGGAGCGCGACCGCGGGCTCTTGCGGTGGCTCTGGGACGTCTTGCGCGAATGGTGGAGGAGGATGACCGGTCGGCTACTTGAGGGAGAAGCACGAGACGCATCTCACATGCAGACGGAGACCCTTGCGGATCCTCGGATCTCCGGCGGCCAACGGAGGGGCAGGAGAGTCCCTTCCGAGCCGCGGGCTCTGGTACGCTTTCTCTACGCCCGTTTTCTTGAGCGGGCGGCCGGCCGCGGCTGGAGGCGACGGGCTGACGAGACTGCCGGTGAGTTCGGTGCACGCATGGCGGATGAGCTGTCGCCCGGCGGTGCGGAAGCGATGACCGGGCTCACCGGTGTTTACGAGTCTGTACGCTATGGCTCGGCGGCGGTCGATGCCGGTCTGGTGACCCTATTTAGGCGCCATGCGGCCGTAGTCTTCCGTCTGCTGCGTCGACGGAGTCGGATTTCTGACGAGGAGGTGACGAGTCATTCACAATAGCAGTCATCACGAAGGGGTAGACATTGCCCGTCGGGGGCTCGACAGCAGGCAGCAAAGATGATTATTCTCTATGTCATTCACGACGTGCTCTGCCATGGGAGTCTCAATCATGGCCGCATACTGATCGAGGCTACAGGGAATCTGTAGCTCCTTGAGAATGCAGAAGCCGTTGACAAAGGCCGCCTGCTCAATAAAAAGAGGAGTCTGTGACCAGTGGCAGTTGCGTACTATGGCGGCATGCGCGGGATGAGAGTCAAAATCCATCGCGTGACCCAGCTCGTGAGCCAAAATGACCACGAGATAGGACAGCGACTGTTGATCCAGATCCGGAGGCCACACATAGATCGTGCGCTGTTGCGGATGATAAAACCACTGCTCGCGAACAGGACTCTCGGCCAGCCTGATACTCATAGTATGACAGTGTTGTAGGAGACGTTGCACGTAGATATTATCGGGAAATCCGGCCCACAGGGCTTTTGAATCGTGACAGACGTTAACTCTCATCACTTCCTTGCATCTTGGCATTTTCACTACCTTCTGGCCCCGTGCCGCTCTTCCTTTTTCCATTCCCTTCCCCGGAAACCATCAACGAAACAGGATGCGCCAGGCGATGACGGCGGCTATAAACCCGACCAAGTCACCGATTAGGGCGGCGGCAAGTCCGTGTCGCGCCTTTTTTATGCCTACGGCACCCAAATAAACGGTGGTCACGTAGAAGGTGGTCTCCGTACTCCCCTGGATCAGAGAGGCCAGATAGCCAACATCGGAATCGGGGCCGAAAGTATGCAAAAGCTCTCCCGTCAACCCCAAGGCACCTGAACCCGACAGTGGCCTGATGATCATCAGCGGCAATACCTGCACGGGGATACCCAGCCTCCGCAGGAGGGGCCGGCATAGCGAAAAAAGGAGATCCAAGATCCCGGAGGTACGGAAAAGCCCCAGGGCTACCCACATGGCGATCAGATAGGGAACTATGTGCAGTGTCGTCCGTATCCCTTGAGCCGCGCCTGCCACGAAGGTCTCATAGACTTTGACCCCCTTGGAGTGCGCATACAACAAGACGACCAGCAGCATCACGGGGATGGATAATTGCGTGACTGCCTGCACGAATGAGATAAGGACTCGATCAGACACGGCGCTTACCCATCCTGCCCAAAAGACGCGGAGGCGTGCGAAAACACCTGTCTGCGATAAGAGCACCGATGGTCGCCCAGGCGGTTGCCCAGATTGTTCCGGCGACAATGGAAGTCGGATCTTTTGAACCGGTGACTCCTCTGAGGGCGATGACGGTAGTTGGAACGAGGGTCAGGCCTGACGCACATAGGGCAATATACGTACACATGGCATCGCTGGCCCGATCCGGTGTGTTGTTCAGGCTTTGGAGCTGCCGCATGGCCTGAATTCCCAAAGGGGTAGCGGCGTTACCTAAGCCGAGGATGTTTGCCGCGAATGACAGAAGCATCGCCCCCATGGCCGGATGATCCTTGGGTATCTCCGGGAAAAGACGATGCGACAGCGGGGCAAGGATTCGGGCCATTCTGCGAGTCAGGCCGGCCTCTTGAGCGATTTGCATGATGCCTGACCAAAACGCCAAAATACTAGCGAGCGAGATGGCAAACTTCACAGCCTCGGCCGATGAGACCACTATGACGGATGTGACATCGCCGGCTTCATGGCCTGGAGGACAGACCGTGACGATGAGTCCGGCCAGGATCATGACAAACCAGATGTGATTCATCAATGGGATTCACCTGCCAAAGAGATGCCGGTAACATATGATTACATGCTCGGCGGTCAGGCTAGAACCGTGTGGCTTTGCTCACCTATAGCGAAGCAGAGAAACAGGAAGCTTCAGGACGAACGCGAGAGATAATGCGACGATTAATGGTCGGAATGCCCATTGAAGATTGATAATCGGCCTATTTCGTGCCACAACGTTCTTGCGCCGGACGCGCAAAGAAATGGTATAATGACGTTGCCAAAGGTCAGAGAAGGTCAGTGATTCGATGGCTACCTTAGCAGATCTAATAGAGGCCTATCTTAAGCGGCTTATCCACTCACAGGCCGGATTCGTGGAGATCAGGCGCGGAGACTTGGCAGACTCTTTCTCGTGCGCACCTTCACAGATCAACTATGTGCTGGAAACACGCTTTCGGGCTGAACACGGTTACCTCGTGGAGAGCAAACGCGGAGGCGGTGGTTATATCCGCATCCGTCGAGTAGTGATAAAGCCTGAGGAAGGTTTATATCACACGATATGTGAGTGCATAGGCGAGCAAATAAGTAAAGCGGAGGCGGACAGACTGCTCAGTCTGTTGGTTGAGCACCACAGACTCCCGCTCGAGCAGGTTAGGAAGATTGCACGTTTTTTGCATGTGGAGGTAGACGGTCTGCCGTTGCCATGGAGAGATGTCCTGCGTGCCGTAGTGCTCAAGGGAATGCTGCTTCTCATGCTGGGTAATGAACCCAATGAAGATGGGGGAGAAGACGATGATGTGCGATGAATGCCGGAAGCAACCGGCAACCGTCATGGTGACTCGCATTGTTAACGGCAAGAAGACGGAATCGTACCTGTGTCAGGACTGCGCACGTCAACAGAATGATATCGGCGTTTTCTCTGAGGGCGGTCTGACGCTCAACAACATCCTGGCAGGGCTTTTCGAGCCCAAGGTCGCATTCCCGAATGCCGTCTCACCCAATCCGAATATCCGTTGCGAAAACTGCGGCCTTTCGTTTTCGGACTTTCGCCGACTGGGCCAACTGGGATGCAGTGAGTGCTATAAGCAGTTTGAAGCGGAGCTTGAACCGATTATACGACGCATTCACGGAGACTCCCAACATACCGGCAAACCGCCGGTAATCAGTCGGGTGACCGCGCTGCGCGGAGAGTTGGAGAAATCACGGCGTGCTTTGCGTGAGGCCATTGAGCATGAGGAGTATGAGCAAGCGGCCATACTGCGAGATCGGATCAAAGTTTTGGAAGAGCAACTCAAGGAGTCTTAGGGGAGGGAAGAGGTCGTGTCGTTGCGGGACATCATCGGCAAGACGTTGAGTGAGTGGATGAAGGGGACCGGACCTGAGAGTGACATTGTCTTGTCAAGCCGTGTTCGTCTGGCCCGCAATTTGGCTCGTGTTCCTTTCCCCGCCACCGCACAGGACAGTCAACGGCGCCATGTTGTGGACCTTGTGGAATCAGTCGTCAAACCGGAATCGGTTTCGCCGGTATTGCGAGAAGTCGACTTTGTGCGCCTGGCGGAGATATCTCCGCTTGAGAGGCAGTTGTTGGTCGAGAAGCATCTCATCAGTCCACAGCATGCCCATGAAGTCAAGCATAAGGCAGTCATCTTACGCGATGATGAAGCTGTGAGCATCATGGTTAACGAGGAAGATCACCTGCGCCACCAGACTCTTTTCCCGGGACTTCAAGTCCAGGAAGCGTGGAAGCTCTGCAGCAAGATAGACGATGCCTTTTCTGAGCGACTGGAGCTGGCCAGCTCAGCCCGGTGGGGATTTCTGACCGCCTGTCCCACCAATGTCGGCACGGGTATGCGAGCCTCGATCATGATGCATTTGCCCGCCTTGTCTATGAAGGACCAAATGAAGCGTGTCGTGACGGCGCTGTCCAAATTCGGTGTGACTGTGCGGGGGATCTATGGCGAAGGTACGGACGTCTTGGGCAATGTGTATCAGATCTCGAACCAAGTGACACTGGGACAGAGCGAAGAAGAGATCATTGAGCATCTGGTGCAACTCACGCGTCAGATACTGGAACAAGAGCGCAATGCTCGCGAAAAGATACGTACCCAGAAGCGGATACAGCTTGAGGATCGCATTTTCCGTTCATACGGAGTGTTGATGAATGCTCGTATCCTGTCCACACACGAAGCCATGCAACTGTTGTCTGATGTCCGTCTGGGTATCGACATGGGATTGGTCAAGGGGCTTGAACCTCGCATCCTGCAGGAACTGATGGTCATGATTCGTCCGGCTCATCTGCAGAAACTGATGGGCAGCGAAGTCGATGCTCCTCAAAGGGACATCTGGAGGGCGACCTTTGTTCGGGAGCGTATGAAACTGGTGGCCTAACGGCAGCGAACTTACCAGCATATACGGGATTGGAGTGAACAACGCATGTTTAGCAGATTCACAGAACGGGCCCAAAAAGTAGTCGTTCTGTCACAAGAAGAGGCCAGAAGATTAGGTCACAACGTTGTAGGTACGGAGCACATCTTGCTGGGTCTCGCAGCGGAAGGGGAAGGTGTTGCCGCACGCGCGCTTCAGGCTATGGGGATCGGACTGGAGAAAGTCCGCGCCGAGGTGGAAAAGGTCATCGGACGAGGTGAGGGTACCCCGCAGGGACAGATTGGCTTTACTCCACGCGCGAAACGGGTTCTGGAGTTGGCTTTTGAAGAGGCGCGGCAGCTGAACCACACCTATATCGGTACGGAACATATACTTCTGGGACTGATCCGCGAAGGCGAGGGTGTCGCCGGTCAAGTGCTGACGAACCTCGGTGCCGATCTGGAAAAAGTGCGCCGCCAAGTGGTTGATCTGTTGGGCGGCACGGCTCAAGGTGCCTCAAAACGTGAGACGCGAGCTCGCAAGACACCTACCCTGGATCAATTCGGACGCGACCTGACGGAGTTGGCCCGCGAGGAGAAGCTGGACCCGGTTGTGGGACGGGAAAATGAGATCCAAAGGGTCATTCAGGTCCTTTCCCGGCGCACCAAGAACAACCCTGTTCTGATCGGTGATCCGGGTGTGGGTAAGACGGCGATTGTGGAAGGCTTAGCCCAGATGATCGTGCAGGGCAACGTCCCTGAGACGCTGAACGACAAGCGTGTTGTCAGTCTGGATCTGGGTGCTTTGGTGGCCGGATCCAAATTCCGCGGCGAGTTTGAAGAGCGTCTCAAGAAAGTGATGGACGAGATTCGGGGGTCAGGCGACGTCATTCTGTTTATCGATGAAATGCATACCATCATCGGCGCCGGGGCGGCCGAAGGGGCCATTGATGCCTCGAACATCCTCAAGCCGGCACTGTCTCGCGGTGAGTTGCAGGCGATTGGGGCGACCACCATTGATGAGTATCGCAAGCATGTAGAAAAGGACGCCGCCCTGGAACGGCGGTTCCAGCCGATCCAGGTGGATGAGCCCACGGTCGAAGAGACGATCCGCATCCTCGAGGTCTTGCGTGATCGCTACGAGGCGCACCATCGAGTGAAAATCACCGACGAGGCTTTGGTGGCTGCAGCTCGTCTTTCGGACCGTTTCGTCTCGGATCGCTTCTTGCCCGACAAGGCCATCGATCTCATGGACGAAGCTGCTTCCCGAGTGCGTCTGTCCGGACTGGTTCCGCCATCGGAGTTGAAAGACTTAGAGCAAGAGATCGAAGATGTGCGCCGTGAGAAAGAGGCCGCGACGCAAAATGAAGAGTTTGAGAAAGCCGCTGCCTTGCGTGACACGGAAAAAGCATTGATGGAGGAACTGGAGAACAAGCGCGACGAGTGGAAGTCGAGTCGAACCCACCGCGAAGGCAACGTAACCGAAGACGAAATCGCCGAGGTTGTCAGCAGTTGGACGGGCGTACCGGTGACAAAACTGGCAGAGGATGAGAGTCAACGGCTGCTCAACCTGGAGGATGTCCTACACAGACGCGTGGTGGCTCAAGATGAGGCCATCGAAGCAGTGTCACGAGCGGTGCGCCGTGCCCATGCGGGTCTGAAAGATCCTAAGCGTCCCGTCGGTTCGTTCATCTTCTTGGGACCCACCGGCGTTGGGAAGACGGAACTGGCCAGGGCATTGGCTGAGGCGCTGTTTGGCGATGAGGATGCCATGATCCGCATCGACATGTCGGAGTACATGGAGCGACATACCGTGTCACGACTGGTGGGGGCACCTCCGGGCTATGTCGGATATGAAGAAGGCGGTCAGTTGACGGAACGGGTGCGTCGGCGACCCTATTCAGTGATCTTGCTGGATGAAGTCGAGAAGGCTCACCCCGAGGTTTTCAACATCCTTCTCCAGGTACTGGAAGACGGTCGTCTCACTGATGCCAAAGGTCGCACCGTTGATTTCCGCAACACGGTTCTCATCATGACCTCTAATGTAGGGGCCCATGAGATTCAAAGAGAGACCACGATCGGATTCCGAATCGAGGCCGATGAGAAAGCCAGCTACGAGAGCATGAAGACGAAAGTCATGGACGAGTTGCGCCGAACGTTCAGACCGGAGTTTCTGAACCGTATTGATGAGACCATAGTCTTCCATGCACTCAATAAGGAGCAGCTGAAGAGCATCGTCGAGATCATGACCCGTGATCTGCAAGAACAGTTGAGGATGCGAGATGTGCATCTGCAGTTTACGGATGAAGCGAAAGCCTGGTTGGCGGACAAAGGCTACGATCCGGAGTATGGCGCTCGTCCGCTTCGCAGAGCCATCCAGCGTTTCGTTGAAGATCCTCTGTCTGAGGAGATGTTGAAAGGGGCATTTGAAGACGGTGATGCCATTGAGGCGGATGCCGAAGACGACAAGATCGTCTTCCGCAAGGTAGAACGTACCGCCGTAGCACAAGCCGAAAACGATCAAGCCTAG
Organism: Limnochordia bacterium; assembly: GCA_050945315.1. Classification (GTDB taxonomy): domain Bacteria; phylum Bacillota; class Limnochordia; order DTU080; family DTU080; genus DTU080. The sequence goes on from JBMNSS010000015.1 coordinate 13,571, forward strand.
CCGAAAGCAGCGGGTGAACATGGCGAGCAAACGAGTGCGCACGACTTTTGTCTGTGGAAAATGTGGGGCGGAGTCCATGAAATGGATGGGACGCTGCCCCATCTGTCAAGCCTGGAACACTCTTGAGGAAAAAGGGGACAAGACTGACTCGCCGCCTGTTCGCCCGTACAGTCTGTCTCAGCTGGCTGAAGATGATGAGGAGCGCAAACCGATCGAAATCGCCGAATTCGATCGCGTCATGGGCGGAGGATTGGTCAGCGGCTCTTTGGTCCTTCTTGGTGGAGAACCCGGTGTGGGCAAGTCAACACTGCTGTTGCAAGTGGCGGAATCCTACGCCAGAATATGGGGGGAGGCTCTTTATGTGTCGGCCGAGGAGTCAGCCCGGCAACTGCGGTTGCGGGCCTCCCGGCTTGGCATCTCCTCCGCTCGCTTGTCAGTGCTCAATGAGACTAAACTGGATAGAATCATCTCTTGTGTGGAGTCGGCCAGTCCGGGCCTGGTGGTGATTGACTCCATCCAAGCAGTCTCAACGGACGATGTCGACTCCGTGCCGGGAAGTGTGACGCAAACCCGAGCCTGCACCTATGCTCTGATGCAATTGGCAAAAACCCACGCCATCACGATCGTGTTGGTGGGACATGTCAATAAGCAAGGCGCTCTGGCCGGGCCCAAGGTCTTGGAGCACGCCGTGGATGTGGTGCTCAGCTTTGAGGGCGAACGCCATACGGCCTATCGACTTCTGCGAGCGATCAAGAATCGTTACGGCTCCACAAATGAACTCGGCGTTTTCCACATGGGTGAGGGTGGGCTGGAGGAAGTGACCAATCCCTCCGCATTGTTCTTGTCAGAACGTCCTGAGGGGGCTCCGGGTAGCGTGGTCGTCGCCTGTATGGAGGGATCCCGCCCTTTGTTGGTGGAGATTCAAGCCTTAGTGGGCCCAACTCCGTACGGGGGTACGCCCCGGCGACAGACTTCGGGCGTGGATCGCAATCGAGCGGCTATCATCTTGGCGGTTCTTGAAAAACGTGCCGGAATGCAGTTGCAGTCGCACGATGTCTATATTAGTGTAGTCGGGGGACTGGCCGTCGATGAACCGGCTGCGGATCTGGGGATCGCACTGGCCGTGGCCTCCAGCTTCAAAGGACGCCATGTGGAACCCCGTACGATAGTCTTTGGGGAGATTGGTCTGGCCGGAGAGCTGCGGCGAGTGCGTCATACGGATAGACGTCTCAATGAAGCTCGCAAGTTGGGTTTTCAACGCTGCATACTGCCCGGTGGTTTTTCCGTGAGACAATCTGACACGATCGATCTTCTGCCTGTGGATAGACTTACAGAAGCTTTGCAGGCCGGCCTGTCCTAGAGGGGGCCTTGCTGTAATAAGAGGGTGAAGGGGTGCCGAAAGAAGCTGAACAGACAGTGGACGAGCTGCTTTTGCGGACGCTATCCATGCTTTCTCCGGGAAGTGTGTTGCACGAAGCCCTGGAAAACATCTTGCGTGCTCGCACCGGAGCCCTGATCGTAGTCGGTGACAGTCCGGAGGTATTGGCTCTGGTCAACGGAGGCTTTCACATCGACGCGGAGATCACTCCCGCCGCTTTGTACGAGTTGGCCAAGATGGACGGGGCCCTCATCCTGTCGCGTGATGCCAAACGCATCTTGTATGCCAACACTCATCTGACTCCGGATCCGAGTATTCCAACACGCGAGACCGGTACGCGACATCGCACGGCCGAGCGCATAGCCAGGCAAACGGGCGAGCTGGTCATTTCTATCTCGCAGCGACGTAACGTGATCACCCTCTACCGTGGAGCCATGCGTTATGTGATGAGAGACGTCGGCGTCATTTTGGCCAAGGCCAGCCAAGCTCTGGCGACGCTGGAACGCTATAAGGGCGTATTCCAGGAAACCCTGCAGAGTCTGAGTGCCTTGGAACTTGAGGGCCTGGTCACGCTCTCGGATGTCTTGACTTGCGTCCAAAGAGCCCAAATGGTGCAGCGGATCACCAATGAGATAGAGCGCTACATAGTGGAACTGGGTACCGAGGGGCGACTGGTCGTGATGCAGCTGGAAGAGCTTCTCATGGACATGCATGATGAGGATCATCTGGTCATACGGGACTATGCTGCCGGAGGTCGCGAGGAGAAGCCGGACGAGGTTGTAGCTGCCTTACGACAATGGAGCAGTGAAGAGCTTCTGGACCTGACACTGATTGCCAAAGCAATGGGGATACAAAAGACCGCGGCGGAGTTTGACGCTTCGGTAACTCCGCGGGGTTACCGCCTCTTGCATAAGATCCCTCGGTTGCCCGAATCGGTGATCGCCAATTTGGTTGCTCACTTCGGGTCGCTTCCCGAGATCATGGCTGCGTCGATCGAGGAACTCGACGTGGTGGAAGGGATCGGAGAAGCGCGAGCCCGAGCCATTGTAGAAGGTCTGAGGCGTCTTCGGGACCATGTACTGTTGGAGCGTCCCATGTAGGAGTACATCATGGCTGACATCCGCTGCGGCGCCCTTGGGAGCAGGTATACTGCTGCGATCGGCGCCGAGTCTGCCTCGATTGACATAGCGGCAGACAAATGCTACGATAAGCAGTAGTGGGCATCCCGGAGGCTGGGAGGTTTTGCCAGGGATGTACGAAATAGGTGATAAAGTAGTCTATCCGATGCATGGTGCTGGTATCATTGAGGCTATCGAGGAGCAAGAGATTCTCGGTGAGACTCGGCGGTACTACGTAATGAGAATGCCTCTTGGCGACATGAAGGTCATGGTGCCGATGGATAACGTTGAGGAGCTGGGAGTGCGCCAAATCGTCTCCGCCGAAGAGGTGGAGTCCGTCCTCGACGTGTTACGTGGTGAACGTTCCAAGATGCCTCAGAACTGGAATCGGCGCTATCGGGCTAATTTGGAAAAGATTAAGACCGGAGACATCTACGAAGTGGCGGAGGTGGTACGCAACCTTTCCATTCGCGATCGAGAAAAAGGGCTGTCCACTGGCGAACGGAAAATGCTCGATAGTGCGAAACAAATCCTGGTAAGTGAGCTCGTTCTTTCCCAAGACAGTTCGCAGGATGAAGTAGAAGCTATGCTGCAGGAGCTTCTCGAGTAGGAAGCCCCATCTGCCACGCCTGTGCCCCTACGTGGGCAACCGTTGTCCGCGATTGATACCCATCGCGTTTTTCGTATTTAGACATAACCTGTCTTGCGTGGGAAATACTGCTCTGTGAGGCTGTGTTGGCGAGCGACACGGTTCGTCTATCAGGAGGTGAGGGTATGTTAAACGCCACACGCGTTCTCATGGCGTTGCTTGGGGGCACAATCGGATATTATGCGGCTTGGCACCTTTTGGCGACAGGCGTGTGGCCTACGGCAGCGGATCATCCTCTGATCGTCGTTGCGGTAGGCAGTTTAATAATGGCCAGCCTGGGGGTAGTGCTGACCCGCCCTATTGTCTTGGGAGTACGGCGAACTCTTACGTCTTTCATCTCTGCACTGCAGCACATACCTACGGTTGATATCGCGGTTGGTTCCATCGGTCTCATATCAGGTCTGATCATTGGCATCTTGGCAACGTTGCCGTTTCCACGTTCCATACCGATCATCGGCGGAGTTGTACCGATCATTGTTACCCTGGTGCTCGGTTATGTGGGGACAGTCGTTGCGGTACGCAAACGAGACGACATTTTGAATTTGATGAATTTGTCTGTTGCGGGAGGACGACTAAGCCGTGACAAGTCTTCCCGGACTTCCAAAAGGATTCCGAAGATCGTAGATACATCGGTAATCATCGACGGCCGTATCGCTGACATCGTGCGGACCGGGTTCTTAGAAGGCCCGCTTTTGGTGCCTCGTTTTGTTCTTACCGAGCTACAGCACATTGCCGACTCCTCGGATGTGCTCAAGAGAAATCGCGGACGCCGAGGACTTGACATTCTGAATCGCATTCAGAAAGAGGCACGCGTACAGGTACAGATCATCGAAGATGACTCGGAAGAGTTCCCCGATGTTGACAGCAAGCTCGTTCATCTGGCCAAGCAACTCGGAGGCTACGTGATTACGAATGATTACAACCTGAACAAGGTGGCCGAACTGCAAGGTGTGCGCGTGCTCAACATCAACGAGCTGGTGAATGCCGTCAAACCGTTGGTCTTGCCCGGAGAGGAAATGGTAGTTCATCTGATCAAAGACGGTAAGGAACAGGGGCAGGGCATAGGTTATCTCGATGACGGAACCATGATAGTCGTAGACGGGGGACGGCGATATATCGGGGAGTCCATCGGGGTGTTGGTCACGAATGTCTTGCAGACAAACGCCGGTCGGATGATCTTCGCCAAACCCAAAGCCATGGAGAGGGCCCTTTGATGGTTAGTACTTATGCAATAATCCCTGCGGCGGGGCACGGGCGGCGGATGGGTGCGGCAGAGCCAAAGCAGTATCTTGAGATCTCCGGGAAACCCCTTCTGATCTGGACTGTGCGGGCTCTGGTTAGGCATCCGTTCATAGCAGGTGTGGTGCTCGTTGTCCCTGCCGGCGATGAGGTTTTCGTTCAGTCGCTGCTGAAGGAGCATCATGTCCGGGGCCATATCCGAGTGGTGGCCGGAGGTGAGAATCGTAGGGCCTCCGTGGCGGCAGGTTTGACCGCACTGCCCGATGATTGTGATATCGTGTTGGTGCATGACGGTGCCCGTCCTTTGGTCTCATCGAAGGTGATCGAGCGAGTGGCGGATGCCGCTCGCTCCGGCGCGGTAACGGCCGCTTGGCCTATTCATGAGACAGTGAAGAGAGTGATCGAGGAAGCGGTTGTTCAGACGGTCGATCGCAGCCAATTGTGGTCCGTTCAGACCCCTCAAGGCTTTCCTCGTGAACTCTTGACGCGCGCTCACGCGGCGAGTGACGGTGAAGAAGCAACTGACGACTGTACGTTGGTCGAACAGTTGGGCGAAACGGTGCGTGTGGTATTGGGGGCACCGGAAAACATTAAGATAACCACTCCGGCTGACTTGCGTTTCGCAGAGCGGTGGCTGGCCGCTAATGAGCCTGTTGCGGACGACGTTGAATGCCCTCGGATGGGAATCGGCTATGATGTTCACCGCTTGATGCCCGAACGCCCGCTGATACTGGGCGGAGTGGAGATTCCGTATGAATTGGGACTTCTGGGACACAGTGATGCGGATGTCTTGACCCACGCCTGCATTGATGCTCTGTTGGGGGCTGCAGGGTGGGGGGATATCGGTCAACACTTCCCCGACAATGATCCCCTCTATGCCGGTGCATCAAGTATTGGCTTATTGCGGCAGGTGGTCTCCGGATTGAGCCAACGTCATCTTAGGGTCGGTGGCGTTGATGCCGTTGTGGTCGCCGAAAAGCCCCGGCTCGCTGAACATATTCCGCTGATGCGAGCGCGTCTGGCTGAGGCCATGGATATCCCGTCGGCCAGGGTCAACATTAAGGCGACAACCAACGAGGGACTCGGATTTCCGGGTCGCCAAGAGGGTATCGCCGCACAGGCGGTTGCTTGGTTGATCAACGATTTGAGGAGACGGAGGTGAACTCACCCCCGTCTCTTTTTTGAGCCGTTACTCGGAGAGCCGACGCATGAGATTGCTCATCTCGATGGCTGACAAAGCAGCGTCCCAACCCTTGTTTCCTGCTTTGGTTCCGGCCCGCTCAATGGCCTGCTCAATGGTGTCCGCCGTGATCACGCCAAAGATGACGGGTATGGCCGTATCCAGGCCCACCTTGGCGATCCCTTTGCTCGCCTCTGCCGCGACATAGTCAAAGTGCGGGGTCGCGCCACGGATGATGGCTCCCAGGCAGATCACAGCGTCATAGCGTCCTGAAGAAGCCATCTTGGCCGCGGCCAATGGGATTTCAAAGGCGCCGGGAACCCAGGCCACATCGATGAGCTCCTCGCTGGCACCGTGCCTAAGCAGTGCATCCATGGCCCCGCCAAGTAAGCGATTTGTGATAAACTCGTTGAAGCGGCCTACGACCACTCCAAACCTTAGCCCTTCGGCAACCAGATGACCTTCATAGTGCCGTCCCACCGTTATTACCTCCAGTCTTCCGCGTTCGTTGGGGTGAGAATATGACCCATCTTACTGCGCTTTGTCTCTAGATACCGAGCGTTGCAGGGATTGGCTGCGACTTCCAGAGGAACTCGACTGGTCACGGTCAGCCCATAGCCTTCCAGACCGGCGATTTTTCTTGGGTTGTTTGTCAATAGCCGGATGGTGCTGAGACCGAGATCGGTGAGAATCTGAGCGCCTGCGCCATAGTGGCGCAAATCAGCCGGAAAACCCAGTTCGTTGTTTGCCTCCACGGTGTCTTTGCCTTCGTCTTGAAGTGCATAGGCCCGCAACTTATTGAGCAAGCCTATACCCCGGCCCTCATGTTCCGGGAAGTAAACCAAGACGCCCATCTTTTCACGAGCAATCTGCTTTAACGCTGCAACCAGCTGTTCCCCGCAATCACAACGCAGACTGCCGAGAATATCCCCGGTTACGCACCCTGAATGCATACGGACGAGAATGTCTTCCGCCTGGGACACATCACCGCATACCAAAGCGACGATGGTCTCTTGGGTGATCATATCCCGATAGCCGATGATACGAAACTTGCCGAACTTCGTGGGCAAGTCAGCTTCGGTTACTCTCTCGACGAGACGCTCATTCTGACGTCTGTAGGCGATCAGGTCGCTTATGGTAATAATGCGCAGATCATGTTTGGCCGCGAACTCCATGAGCTGAGGCGTGCGGGCCATGGTTCCGTCTTCGTTCATGATCTCGCAGATCACACCCATGGGCGCCAGTCCGGCCAGTCGGGCCAAATCGACAGCGGCTTCGGTATGCCCCGCCCGACGCAACACACCGCCCTCACGACTCATTAAAGGAAAGATGTGGCCCGGTCTCCTGAGGTCTTCCGGCTTTGTGTCCTTAGATACCAAAGCTTGCACCGTGGCTGCCCTCTCATGCGCCGAAATACCGGTAGTGACCCAATCAGCGTCCACGGAGACTGTAAAGGCAGTGCACATTGGGTCGGTGTTATCACGGACCATGAGGGGAATATCAAGCTCTTGAAGACGAGAGGCAGGCATGGGGACGCAGACCAATCCCCGCGCATGCGTTACCATGAAGTTTATGTCCTCAGCAGTTGCCTTTTCGGCGGCCATCAGGAGGTCGCCCTCGTTCTCGCGGCCGGGATCGTCAATGACGATCAGCATGCCTCCGCGTTTGATGATCTCAATGGCCTCGGGTATGCTACAAAAACCGGTTGTTCCCATTAGCACTGTCTCCTTCAAAAATTCTTCTGCCTGTGCCTTCCCAACAACTAGGCATAGCCATGTTGACGCAGCAAATCCAGACTTACACCACTCTCCGAGACGACAGAGTGTTCTTGGAATACAGGCCTTGCGCCCAAAGAAAAGAACCTGGCTACATACTTGCCGACAATATCGCCTTCCAGATTGACTGCGTCACCGACACGTCGTTCCTGCAATGTGGTCACACCCAAGGTGTGGGGGATCAAAGAGACGGTGAATGCATCCGGAAGCAGTGTGGCCACCGTGAGGCTCACTCCGTCAACAGTGATCGACCCCTTGGGCACGATGAGGGGTAGCAGTTCAGCGGGAGGCGTAATGGTCATGAGCTGCGCCTCACCCTCTTCCGCCAGATGGAGTACACGGCCCAGTCCGTCGACGTGCCCCAGGACAAGATGACCATCCAATCGATCACTGACGCGCAGAGCTCGTTCCAGATTGACGCGACTGCCCACTGTCAGAAGTCCCAGGTTTGTACGCCGAAGCGTCTCGGCAGTCGCTGCCGCCGTAAACCGTTGGTCACTCTTGGAGACTACGGTCAGGCAGGCTCCATTGACACTTACGGAATCACCGATACCGAGATCGATGCAGACTCGCGGTGAAGCCACGCCGAAATACACTTCGCGGGCTCTTCGACTCACCTCAACGACACGTCCAACGTCTTCAACAAGTCCCGTGAACACATGCATCACCTTGTTTCTCAGGCCACTGCAGAGTGCCTTCGACCATCAAATCGGGTCCGACTTGCTGCCACTTGGGTTCATGCAGACGGGGAGCCTCAGAAGGATCATCCACACCAAGCCCGCCCAGAGCGACTACCGCCCCTGTTCCGCCAAAGATCACTGGTGCCACGAACACCATACAGGCATCGATAAGTCTCAGATCGAACAACGTACCTGCCAGAGTGGAGCCTCCCTCCAGTAAGACACTGGTGATATCAAGCTGCGCCAGATCAGAAAGCAAAGCCTTTACATCTACGCGGCCGTTACATGCGGGCGCTGACCAGACATCGACGCCTCTTTGACGCAGCAGCTCGACCTTGGCAGGCGGCGCGTCATCCGTCGTAGCGACGATAGTGCGTCCCGGATTCTCCGGGTTAATGCAACGTGCCCGCATGGGGATGCGCAGCTTACTGTCGACGATGATGCGTACAGGCTGGTCGATACACGCCGGATCACATCCTTCAGGCCTTGCGGTCAGAAGAGGATCATCGACCAACAGGGTGCCTACACCTACCATGATAGCATCCAGTTCCTGACGCTTCTGATGCACGAGAGCCCGAGCCTGGGGCGATGAAATCCATTTCGAGGCTCCGGTACGGGTGGCAGACTTCCCGTCTAAAGTAGAGGCGACCTTCCATAGCACGTAGGGTCTCTTTTTCGTCATATATGTGATGTAGGGCGCATTCAGAGCCAGGGCCTCTTTTTCAAAAAGACCTTGCTCTACGATGATCCCGGCTTGTCGTAACCTCGCTATTCCCTTTCCCGTGGTCAGCGGGTTCGGATCAACCATGGCTACGACTGTACGGCGAATACCTGCGGCGATGAGAGCCTCGCTACATGGGGGAGTGCGGCCGTGATGCGCACAGGGTTCCAGTGTGACATAGATGTCCGCTCCCTGAGAGTCGACACCCGCTTGCCGAAGAGCCAGGATTTCCGCGTGCGGGCCACCCGCCCTTTGGTGGTAACCAGCGCCCACAAGGCGACCGTCCTTGACGATGACGGCTCCTACAATTGGGTTAGGTGATGTGCGTCCTCTTGCTCTTTCTGCCAGTTCGAGAGCTTTTCGCATCCAGTGCTCATCATTGTGCATCATCGGATCCCCCCAACAACAAAGAACCCCGGAGGACGACTCCGGGGAGGTTTGCACACGTCAACCACTGACAGACCAGCGGTTTATGCAGCTCCTCCTTCCATCCGGACTATACCGTCGGCTCCGGACTCTCACCGGATCCTACCGTAGACTCAACAGATACCACGGCTCGTGGGCTTCGGGCTGACACCCGTTACCACCGGTGGGGAATTGCCCATGTGGGCTCACCCCGCCCCGAAGGTGCTTCCTCTGTCAGTCTAAGAATAGCACGTAGTCAACACCACTTCAAGCGGACTGCGGCTCATCCCCCGATGCTGCCGGGCGGCTATCCGAAGGGGACAATCTATGCTATGCTCATGGCAAGGAGTCTCTTGGAGGGAAGCTGGCGCATGTCATCGATAAGTCCCGTCCTGTTTGAAATCGGACCCTTTGCCGTCCGCTGGTACGGCCTGTTCATGGCTGCCTCAGTCGGTGTCGGGTTCCTCTGTTTTCTCAAAGGGGGCCGGAGCCTGGGCTACGATGATGACCTCTTGTACAACCTGGCCTTTTTTGCGGTTTTGAGCGGCATTGTGGGGGCCCGTGCGGTATATGTCATGACGAACTGGGATGTATACGTCAACGAACCGTGGGCCATATGGCGCATTGATTTGGGTGGCCTCTCCTTTCACGGAGCAGTGATCGGCGGTATCTTAGGGGCATTACCGTATCTACGGCGACATGGAGCCTCGTTTTCAGCTCTGGCCGACCATGCAGTGCCGGGCTTGACTATCGGCATTTTCACCGTTCGGTGGGCCAATCTGATCAATCGGGAAGCCATGGGGCGGATGACTGCCCAGGGCTTCATGCATCCCACGCAGATCTACGGATCGGCCATTGGAGCGGTGTTGTTTTTCATCGACCTCTGTCTTGCTAAACGGCAACCTTCCGCCGGGTATCGTTTTTGGTCGTTCGTGCTCTATTACAGTATTCTGCGCGGGGTCGTCGAAGAGACCTTTCGCGCCAATCCGTTGTATGTGGGCGGCTGGGTCTGGTCACAAATAGGTGCCGGGTTTTTTACCTTGACTCATCTTCTGACCCCTGTGTTCGTCACTCTGGCGTGGTGGATGCGCAGACGAACGCTTGCACACAACAAGCAACAGCGGAAGTAGTAGTGCAGGATGGTGTGTAGGTCAATGCAGAGAAGTGAAGGTGTGACCCGAGAGTGGTCGGTAGCGACCTTTGTCATTCATCAAGAACGGGTCCTTTTGCTGTACCATCGTCAACTACAGAAATGGTTGCCACCGGGTGGGCACATCGAACCAGACGAGTTGCCAGATGAGGCGGCCGTACGTGAAGTCTGGGAAGAGACACAGGTGCGTGTGGAGTTGGTAGGAGAGAAAGCCTTGTCAGTACCGGATCCCCGTCAGCTCGTGCTACCCCGCGGCATCCAACTGGAGACCATTGATGCTGATCATCAGCACATCGATCTTGTCTATTTCGCCCGAGTGTTGGGCGATCCCACACCGACAGGAAACTCAGAATCGTTCGCTGTGGGATGGTATGGCAGGGAGGATTGGCCCGAAATGGGTCTGACCGATGAGATTCGGCAGTGGGTGGAACTGGCGGTCCGGGAAGTGGAAAAATGAATGAAGGCAGACCCGATATTCGAGTCTGCCTCATAGGCTTACACTGGCAACGAATCATCCCAGAGCCGCCAGGAAGACACCTGCTGCAACCGCAGAACCGATGACTCCGGAGACGTTGGGCCCCATGGCATGCATGAGCAGGAAGTTCGTCGGGTTTTCCTCTTGGCCCACTTTCTGAACGACTCTCGCCGCCATAGGTACCGCTGAGACACCCGCGGCCCCGATAAGTGGATTGATGCGACCTCCTGACAGAGCACACATGACGCGACCAAGGATAACCCCACCCGCGGTTCCGCTGGCAAAAGCAATCAACCCCAGGGCGATAATGCCAAGAGTGTAGGGGGTAAGGAATGTCGTGCCGCGGGCAGTCGCCCCGACTGAGAGGCCGATGAAGATAGTCACGATATTGATCAGTTCGTTCTGAGCAGTCTGGGACAGTCGCTCAACGACCTTGCACTCCCGCAAGAGATTGCCAAGCATCAGAGCTCCCAAGAGCGTGATGGCAGAAGGCACAAGAAGGCCACCAACAATCGTAACCAGAATCGGAAAGAGGATGCGCTCCGTCTGGCTGACAGGACGTAGCTGCGCCATGACGATCCGACGTTCCTTCTCCGGAACGATAGCCTTCATGATAGGCGGTTGAATGATGGGGACCAGGGCCATGTAGGAATAGGCCGCGATGGCGATCGGGGCCAGCAGTTCGGGTGCCAAACGACTCGTCAGATAGATCGCCGTGGGTCCGTCAGCCCCGCCGATGATGCCGATCGATCCCGCCTGGGGCAGAGTGTATCCCAAGGCCGTTGCTCCCAAGAAAGCGACGAAGATTCCGAGCTGAGCAGCTGCCCCCAGCAAGAGGGTACTCGGATTGGCAATCAAAGGACCAAAATCAGTCATAGCCCCTACGCCGACGAAAATCAATGGGGGAAAAACGCCCAGTTTTACACCCTGATATATCTGATAGATAAAGCCCTCTGGATCCATGACATCGCTTAGAGGCAGATTTGCCAGTAGGATGCCAAAGGCGATAGGGACGAGCAGCAACGGCTCATAGCCCTTTTTGATTGCCAGGTAAAGCAGTACGAGACTGACCAAGATCATGATTGCATTTTGGTAGGTCATGTGCATGAGGCCTACAGTGTCAAGAAACTCGAGTATCTGTTGAAACATGCGCGCCCTCCCAGCCGATACCGTTCTGTCAGTAACTTACTCTATATGAACATATACTTTGTTGCACCCGAGCACCAGGGACCAATGTCCCGCCTTGTGCTTTGGCTCAGTAGGCGCGCATGCCATTCAGGCAGTCGTGAAAGGAAAACCTTCTACGCAGTGGAACAGATCAGAGCAAATCGAAAGTTGAGTTGCTGGGGGGCCATAGCGATGGCGGATAAACCACAGACTTTGTTTGGCACGGAGCCTCTCGATGGTGACACAGACTTTGGGAGACAGACCTTGGAGGGTTTGAGTGCCCTCTTGGACCGAAAGCTACGGGCGGCGGACCGAGAGCGCCGCGCCCGATTGGCACGGCTTGAGTTCGAGAAAGATCGTGAGCGTCTAGCGCGTATCATAGGTGTGATCGATCAACGCTTGCCGGTGGAAGATCTCCAAATTGTGGCGACGGTGACAGAACCCGTCATTTTGGCCGAGACGGCGGCCTACACCGTGACAGCCGTGCGATGGCCCGTCCTTCCCGGAGTAGAAGGTGAAGGACTGCTTCTTCAGCCCAAAAAAGAGCCAATCGCCCACGTTATTGCAGTGCCTGACGCCGACTGGTCCCCTGAGGCGGTGGCAGGCCTCGATGCGGCTGTGCCTCACCGGGCACAGTTTGCCCGGCGTCTGGCTGAGTACGGTTGTCAAGTCGTGGTGCCGACTCTTATTGACCGTGACTGTCGATGGTCCGGGAATCCCGGGATTCGCATGACGAATCAACCGCACAGAGAATTTGTCTATCGGATGGCCTATCAGATGGGGCGGCACGTGATAGGCTACGAGGTTCAAAAAATCCTGAGTCTGGTCGATCTGTTTTCGAATCGACAGCAGAGTCCCATCATCCTTTTCGGCTACGGCGAGGGGGGCATGCTTGCCCTATACAGCACCGCTCTTGATGAACGGATCTCGGGGGTCGGCGTGAGCGGTTATTTTGCCAACCGCTATGATATGTGGAAAGAACCGATCTACAGAAATGTATGGCAACAACTTCGCGGCTTTTCTGATGCCGAAGTGGCGGCGCATATAGCACCTCGTCCGCTGGTCATTGAGGCCAGTCCGGGCCCGCAGGTTGACGGACCGCCTCCGCCCACTGACAGCCGCAAAGGTGCGGCACCGGGCAGACTGGCTCCCGCCTCTTTGGCGGAAGTGCGTGAAGAAGTGGCTTTGGCCCGACTGGCCTACAAGGCCTCTGATGCTACTGAGCGGATCGTTTTAGTAGAGCCTGGCGAAAATGAACCGGCTGTAGGCACCGATAAGACGCTCATGACCCTGCTGAATGCCTGCGGGATTTCCGTGGAAGCACACATGCCCGAGGGTGAAGGCCCGCTCGCCATCCGCTCCTGTGATGCGGGATCGCGCCAACGACGACAGTTCAGGCAATTGTGTGGACACTGCCAGCGCCTCTGGCAGTTGTCGGCAAAGCGCCGAAAGGAATTCTGGAAAGGTGCGAACTCACTTTCACCATCGAGTTGGCAAGAGCACACAGAACCCTACCGCGACCATTTCCGCAACGAGGTGATCGGCTCTCATCCGGAGATCAATGAGTCTTTGGATCCACGCAGTCGCTTGATCGAGTCAACCCCGGATTATGCTCTCTATGAAGTGGTGATCCACGTATGGGAGGGAGTCCCGGCCTTTGCCTACATGTTGGTTCCTCATGGCGTAACAGATCATGAAAAGCGCCCGGTCGTTGTCTGTCAACACGGACTGGGGGGTCAGCCCCGGGCGGTTCTGGAAGAGGGAACCTATAAGGCAATGGCTCGTCGTCTGGCGGTCCATGGCTATGTTGTTCTGGCACCACAAAATCCCTCCATTGGACCGGCGGGCGATGCGTTTCGAGTCCTTCAGCGCAAAGCCAATCCGCTGGGTCTGTCGCTGTTTTCGTTTATCACCGGAATACACGAGGCCTGGCTCGCTTGGTTGGCGACGTTTCCCTTTGTAGACAATGAACGAATCGCCATGTACGGTCTGTCCTACGGCGGCAAAACGGCCTTGCGTGTGCCCGCTTTGTTGAAGCAGTATGCCGTCGTCATCTGTTCGGGCGATTTCAACGAGTGGATCATGAAGACAGTCAGCGTCGATTTCTTCTCCAGCTATATGTTCACCGGCGAATATGAGATCTTCGAGTTTGGGCTCGGAGAAAGCTTCAATCATGCAGAGATGGTCTATCTTATTGCCCCCCGTCCGTTTATGGTGGAACGGGGCCACAACGATGGCTGCAGCACTGATGAATGGGTGGCCTTTGAATACGCCAAGGTGCGCTATCTCTACGATCAGATGGGGATCGGCGACCTTACTGAACTAGAGATCTTTTCCGGGGGACATGAAATCAATCTTCAGGGTACGTTGCGGTTTTTGGATCGCCATCTTGGCTGGAAGAGATGACCTGCGTCCTTCTTGACACTCGCCCATCGACCTGTGCTATACTTAGCCCACCGGATAAAGACGATGACGGGGAGGTACCCCGACACGACTGGCCTCTGCAGAGAGGAGCTATCACCGGCTGCAAGTAGCTCCGAGGTTTCGTCGGGAGTAGTGCACCCCTGAGTTGCCCGCCCAAACCGCTTCCGCTACGGAAAGAGAGGCTACGAAGCGCCAGTAAGCGAGGTCGGGAGCGCCCGTTACAGCGCTAGGGTATAGATCTTAACCAGTGCCCGATGAGAGACCGCTCCTGGTCGAAAAGCAGGGTGGAACCGCGGAAGTGTCAGTTCTTACCGCCTCTGTATCAAGTTACAGGGGCGGTTTTTTTGTAGGCGTTCCGTTCAAAGCGTGACCGCGACGCGGATGATAAGCGAGAAGAGGGTGAAGCCATGTTTCGCTCCGTTGGGCATGACATGCAAGCAGTCTTGGACAGAGATCCTGCCTGCCGTAATCGACTTGAGGTATGGTTGTTTTATCCAGGTTTTCATGCCCTTGTGCTCCACCGCCTGGCCAACAGACTATGGCGCTTTGAACTCTACTTCTTGGCCCGGCTGATATCGCACATCAGTCGCTTTCTCACAGGTATTGAGATCCATCCGGGAGCGAAGATCGGTCGCGGTGTGTTTATCGATCATGGCATGGGCGTAGTCATCGGGGAGACGGCTGAGGTCGGTGACAACGTCACGTTATATCAGCAAGTCGTATTGGGAGGTACGGGCAAAGAGCGCGGGAAACGCCATCCCACTATAGGTCCCAATGTGGTCATAGGTGCGGGAGCCAAGATACTCGGCGCGTTACAGGTCGGTGAAGGGGCACGTATTGGAGCCGGAGCGGTTGTCTTGCAGGATGTCCCGGCGCGGGCAACCGTGGTGGGGGTGCCCGGACGCGTGGTGCGCGAGAACGGAAGACGTGTTCAAGATACCATCAACCTTGATCATGGCAGCCTGCCGGATCCAATGGACAATCTGATGCAGCGCCTTAACCGCTTGGAGCAGCGGTTAGCGGAACTCGAGACAAAAAGTGCCGTCGGTGGCAATGGACCTTACGGCGGTGATATCACGGCTTAGCGTTGACGGTACATCAAGTGAAAAGGATGAAGCATGGTGGAGATTCAGGTCACAAACACACTCACTCGGCGTAAGGAACCCCTGATTCCCTTGAAACCCGGTCACATAAGTATGTACGTCTGTGGAGTCACTCCCTATGACGCCACTCACGTCGGCCACGCGCGTCCGGCGGTCGTCTTTGATGTAGTGCGCCGATTTCTCCGGCATAAAAGCCTTAGCGTGCAACTGGTGCAGAACTTCACGGATATAGATGATAAGATCATTGCCAGAGCCTCTGAAAAAGGGATGACTCCCTTGGAACTGGCCAATACCTATTCGGAAGAGTACCTGCACAGCATGGATCGTCTTGGCGTGGAGCGCGCCGATGCATATCCCCGGGTGTCGGAGCATATCCCCGACATTGTAGCCATGATAGAAGAGCTCATCCAAAAAGGGTTCGCTTATGTAGAAGACGGTGACGTGTATTTCAGCGTGTCTCGCTTCCCCGAGTACGGGAAACTGTCGAATCAGAAGCTCGAGGAGTTGGAAACGGGAACTCGCTTTGATGTCGATGAACGGAAG
>JBMNSS010000016.1:0-27349 GCA_050945315.1 Limnochordia bacterium
GGGACCCACCCGTTCCCATCCCGAACACGGCAGTTAAGCCCTCCAGCGGCGATGGTACTGCAGGGGCGACCCTGTGGGAGAGTAGCTCGCTGCCGGCAAGCCTTTAAACGCCTCGCTTCTTGCGAGGCGTTTTATATTTGGGAATGAGGAGAGCCCGATACGTGATCGGGCTCGTCTAGGCGCGTCGGTGCTCCCAGGTGGTTGGCGTCCGACGCGTTAGGTTTTGAGGTCTATCCATTACCCAGCAATTTGCGGGAGAGTAGGGCAGATGTGTAGTGCGCAAGATAGCACCTCTGTACTGGCCTCGTGGCAGACATGACAATGAATATGAATGACAGGTCGTGACAGCGTCGTTAAATCGGCCTTGTGCCGTGATCATCCCCTCAACCTCCTTTCTCAGAACTGATTAGGCGGCCCTACATAGCCGGGCGGCTTCATCTCCGGCCCGCTCGATCGCGACGGCAAGGCTTTTACATACTCGCCGTCTTTGCAGTATATCCAGGAGTCCCAGACGCAGCATGGTTCGCAGGGGCACCCGCTGAAGGCCGCCGAGATATATCCGGGTGCCTTTTTCGTCGAGCTTTTTAAGGTGATCCATTAAGGCGAGCACAGCTGATTCGTCGATCGTAGGAACTCTCGAAAAATCGATGACGTGAACGTTATCTTGAGGTAATGTCTGCAGACGCTCAAGCAGAGTACGCACACCCAGGAAGAACAAGGGCCCGTTCAATGATGTCACGTCGACGTGCGGCGGTATCTTTATTCTCGGCAGCAACTGAGTGCGCCCATCGGATT
Organism: Limnochordia bacterium; assembly: GCA_050945315.1. Classification (GTDB taxonomy): domain Bacteria; phylum Bacillota; class Limnochordia; order DTU080; family DTU080; genus DTU080. The sequence continues at coordinate 796 of JBMNSS010000016.1, forward strand.
GATCGGACTCAGCGCTGACCACTGGAAACCTTGTGAGATCCGCCATGACAAAGAGAGCGGCCAAGACCACGCCGACGGTCACACCGACGACGAGGTCGGCTAACACGGTGAGCAACATCGTGGCCAGCAGGGTGGCCGTGTAAGTCCAATGAGTGCGTTGCAGCATCGGTATATTGCGCCAGTCGACCATTTGCACGGCAGTCACCATAAGGATCGCTGATAGGACGGCCAGCGGGATCTCTCCTGCCCATTCACCGAAGAACAATACGATGAGAAGAAGAACCAGAGAGTGGACGACACCCGAAAGCCTTGAGCGACCACCCGCATTCACGTTTACCGTCGTGCGGGCGATGACTCCGGATACAGGCATGCCGCCCACAAGGGCCGAAGCCACATTTCCGATGCCTTGGCCAATTAGCTCCCGACGGCTATTGTGTTTCAGGTCCGTCATCTGGTCAGCCACTTCCGCCGACAACAAAGACTCGATACTGCCGAGCAGGCAGATGGTGAAGGCGGGCACAATCAGTTGCACGATATCCGCCGGGGGCAGCGTGGGCAAAGAAGGCATGGGAAGGGCGGAAGGGATCGCACCTACAACGTGAGGCGTGTCTATGAAAAGCCGGTTCACCAAGATCCCTGCCGCCAGACCGAATAAGGACGCTGGAACGGCCTTGGCAAAGCGTTTGGCCAAGACGATGGCGATGATGGTTACCAACGTGATCACCGGGCTGTTGAGGGCTTCAGGAATCTGTGGTGCGAATATGATGATGGCCACGCCATGCGTAAAGCCCGAAATAACGGGTCGAGGCAGGTACTGTACGAAGCGACCAAGACCGGCCAGACCTAAGATGATCTGCATGAGCCCGGCCAGAGCCGCCGCCACAAACATACCTTGCAGACCGAATCTACTTACAATACCGACCAGCACCGCGATCATGGGACCGGTGGGGCCAGAGATCTGAACGGGACTGCCGCCGAACAACGAAGTCACAAGCCCCGCGAAGATTGCGGCATACAAGCCGGCCGCCGCTCCGGCACCACTGGCGATACCGAAAGCGAGAGCTAGCGGCAGGGCAACGATAGCCACTGTCACCCCACCGACTATGTCTCCATGATAGCGCGCCCACCATTGCAAAAGACCTCACCTCACCGCCATCTTTTGAAGTGTCATCGCAAACAGCGACGGTTGCGAAAACACAAAAAGCGCATGCACAAGTCCAGTCTATAGACTTGGTACATCCGCTTGGCGAACTCCTACGGGGTTAGCTGACGGGTTCGGACACCCAAGTTGCCCTACCTGGAGACTCCAGGATTCACCCCAAAAAAGACGGGTCCCCCGCTCTCTACCTTAAGAGAGGCTTCGGAGATCTCGGTGCGCTTTTCACTTTTTGCTGCCGCAAGAACTCGTTTCGCCCTAAGCTTACCATAATAGGGCGGGGAAATCAAAGGTCTTGATTGCAGAAAATGCTCACCGCCTCGGTCGGTGTGTTGACGATGAACGGTCTGACAGCTTATGTGAACGATGAATAAGAATAACTCAGCGCAGGGATCAAGAAGATAGTCGAGTAAGGTCTATCACATATAGGTATGTGAACCATGACGATTCCTGGCGAGACTCTTTGCGCGGTCGGCTCAGCTCTTGATTGCTGGTTAAGCATACGTAAAACGGAGGCTGGCATAGGGCATGGAATACTCATTGATGTTACTGGTACCCGCCGCTTCGCTCTTGGCATTGCTGTTTGCGGGCTATCTGGCGGCGAGAGTGAAGTCGCAAGATGAAGGCACTCCGGACATGGTAGCGATCGCGGAAGCCATACGGGAAGGTGCCGGCGCTTATCTAAGAAGGCAGTATACCGGTGTCGCGGTCTTCTTCGCCGTTGTCTTAGCGATCATGATGGTCTTGGTTTTGCTCGATTACATTGTCGTTTTCGTGCCCCTGGCCTTTGTGACGGGGGGTGCTTTCTCGGCACTGGCAGGATACATTGGCATGAGCATTGCTACGGCCTCAGGTGCCCGCACTGCCAACGCCGCGAAAAGCAGCTTGAACGGGGCCCTGCAATTAGCCTTCTCCAGCGGTGCCGTGATGGGTTTGGTCGTAGTCGGATTGGGCTTGCTCGATCTTTCCGTGTGGTTCTATTTCTTGAATTGGTTCTATCGGGAGGTTGACGCCGCGACTCGGATCGTGGGCATTACCAGCACTATGTTGAACTTCGGCATGGGTGCCAGCTCCGTGGCGCTTTTTGCCCGGGTGGGCGGAGGAATCTTTACCAAGGCCGCTGACGTGGGAGCTGACCTGGTGGGCAAACTGGAGGCCGGCATTCCGGAAGATGATCCGCGCAATCCCGCGGTGATCGCCGATAACGTCGGAGACAACGTCGGCGATGTGGCCGGCATGGGAGCTGACCTGTATGAATCTTATGTAGGTTCCATTGTGGCTACATCGGCTTTGGCTCCTGCGGCCGGATTGTCGATGAAGGGGGTAACGGCTCCCATGATAGTGGCGGCCATAGGTGTATTGGCCTCCGTTATAGGTACCTTTTTTGTCCGTTCGCCCGACAAGACCGGTCAAGCGGGTCTCATCAAAGCTCTGCGCAGAGGCGTGTGGGCCAGTTCCTTTTTGGTGGCCCTGATTACGCTTCCCTTGCTCAATCACCTCTTGGATGATCGCGGCATGGGCGTCGGCATCGCAGTGCTTTCCGGCCTGGTGGGCGGTGTGCTCATCGGTACTTTCACCGAGTGGTACACTTCGCCTCAGTACAGATGGACGCGTCATTTGGCGGAGACGGCCCGCACCGGGCCGGCGCCGGTCTTGATCCAGGGACTGGCTGTGGGCTTCATGTCCGTGGCACCCATTGCGACCGTTGTGGCGGTCGTGATTCTGGTGGCTTTTTTTGCCTCCGGGGGCGCAGGCAACTACAACCTCGGTCTGTTCGGTGTCGGTTTTGCCGCCGTAGGAATGCTCTCCACTTTGGGCATCACTTTGGCCACCGATGCCTACGGTCCGGTGGCCGACAATGCCGGCGGTATAGCGGAGATGACCAATCAGGATCCCATAGTGCGTGAGCGCACCGACGCGCTCGATACTCTGGGCAACACTACGGCAGCTACGGGCAAAGGTTTTGCCATCGGCTCGGCGGCGTTGACCGCCATTACGCTCATCGCGGCCTACAAAGAGCAAGTGGTGATTCTGGCCAGAAACGCGGGTGTGGCAGTCGATGTTACCTTCAGCCTGCTAGAACCCCGGGTGCTAGTGGGAGTTCTTCTCGGGGCTGTACTGCCTTTTGTCTTTTCTGCCTACATCATGCAGGCCGTGGCGACCAGCGCCCAGGAAATCGTGGTTGAGGTGCGTCGTCAGTTCCGGGAGATCAAGGGGTTGATGGAGGGTAAGGCCCGGCCTGACTACGCCCGTTGTGTCGATATTTGTACCCGGGTTGCACAAAAGGAGATGGTGACGCCGACACTCGTTGTGGTCATTGTCCCGGTCATCGTGGGATTGATCCTGGGTGTTCCGGGTGTTGCCGGGCTTTTGACGGGTGCAGTTGCCGCCGGTTTTATGTTGGCCATCGCCATGTCCTCAGCGGGCGGAGCGTGGGATAACGCTAAAAAGCATATCGAGGGCGGCCATCACGGGGGCAAAGGATCAGGATCTCACAGGGCAGCCGTGATTGGTGACACGGTCGGTGATCCTTTCAAAGATACCGCCGGGCCGTCGTTGAACATCTTGATCAAACTGATTTCCATGGTCTCTGTAGTCTTTGCGCCGTTTATCATTGCCAATCATCTGTTGTGAGCGGGTCGATGGGATTCATAAAGCGCCTCCTGCTGCGGCAGAATCCCTTCAGGAGGTGAGAGCATGAGCGACTTCGAGGTAGCCAGCATAATCGAGCTGGTGGGTGAATCGGAAAAAAGCTGGGAAGATGCGGTAAGTCGTGCAGTCGATGAGGCGGCCAAGACGGTGAAACACATTCAGGGCGTAGAGGTACTGAACATGACCGCGGTGGTGGAGCAAGGCAAAGTGGTCAAATACAAGGCGGATTGCCATGTCTCCTTCGGAGTTGACGACGGACTTCGGGATCTATAGGGGACAGGGTTATACGGAATCTAACCTGATCTGACATCTGACAGGCGTGTCGGTCGATCGACACGCCTGTCACTTTTTTCCAAGGAAGGCCGACCCATGAATCGAGTCGTAGGAACGCTGTCTTTCCTGCCGAAACCGGGATGCGGACAGGCGCCCGAGTTGGATGATCAACTTCTGATCGGCAGGTCCTTGAGCTCTGGAATCCGGAGATTCAACGATTTCAGGCATCGGAGTCTGTCAAAGGTTTCTCATGCTGTGTGGCGAAAGCGTGATCAGTCTCGTAAGGGAGGTCTTGTTAGTGAGCGGTCCAGTGGATGTGGCCCTGATTGGGCTGGGCGGTTACGGAGCGACGCACAGACGTGCCTTGAAGGCCCTGGAAGAGGCAGGCGTGGCCAGACTGGCGGTCGCCGCGGAAGTCGATCACGTCGGCCAGGCCGATGTGATAAATCAACTGCGACAAGACGGAGTGAAGGTATACCGGGATTGGCAAGAGATGTTGGACAACGGCGGCTTCGATATAGTAGGTGTGGCAGCGCCGCTGCATCTTCATCGCATCATGGTTGTCACATCTTTGCAGCGAGGCTATCCGGTGTTCTGCGAGAAGTCGGCGTCGGTGACGGTCCAGGATGTCGCCGCTATGGCGAAGGCGGCCGATGAGACAGGGCTTTTGTGCGGAATTGGTTTTCAATACCTGAGTTCGGAGATGGTACGTAGAATCAAGCAGCTGGTATCCGAAGGGACCTTAGGGCAGATAAGCCGAGTAGTCGGTGTGGGTCTGTGGAAACGCACGGATGCTTACTACAAGCGGAATCGATGGGCAGGTAGACTGCGAGTCGGTGAAGACTATGCTCTCGACGGTCCTATGTGCAATGCTTTGGCTCACATGCTGAACAACTGCATGTACTTTGCCTCCCCCAACCCCGGGGAGCTGCTTGCCCCGGCAGAGGTCAGAGCCGAGATGTACCGGGCTATCCCGCTGCCGGAGATGGAGGATACGGCCACGGTGCTGGTTCGCGACAAAGCCGGCGTGGAAGTCATGTATCTGGCCACGTACTGCAACTCAGTACAAAAACCGCATTATTATCGAATCATTGGCAGTCGCGGTGAGGCCATCTTTGAGAACAACAGACTCACCGTGCAAATCGAAGGTCGGCCATCGACAGTCGAGGATTTTCGAGGTACCGGAAGTACGGAATTGATGTACAAGAATTTCCTGGCCGCGCTCGCCGGTCAGGAACAACTGCTGTCGCCGATCAGTCACTCGCTGCATCTGGTGCGGGCCCAAAACGGGGCCTATATCTCCAGCGGGCGGATACATGAGATAGGAGCGCCGCACTCGCGCCGCTACGCGGAAGGAGAGACGATGGCGACCGAGATCTTAGATCTGGAGTCACACTTCGAGGCCTGTGTCCGTGAGGGCGGCTTGCCTTCAGATGCCGGTGTAGCCTGGGGACGTTCCACTTCGTGGACATCCGTGACCGAGCTTGAACACTTCGCCCCTGCGTCTCCGGACAGACTCTCTGATTGAAGGAAAAGTAATGATGTCCGGCGAAACCAAACAATACCCGGCGCCGGAGGCGTAGGTAGCACAAGAGTATGGAGGTCTCTGATAAAATGGATAAAACAGGCCGTAAGACCATTAAAACTGTGACAGTCATGATGGTACTCGTGGCGTGCATGTTGGTTGGAACGTCGATGGTTTTGGCTCGAACAGGTGCATGGGTTGACGAAGTCGTGTTCGTTATGGAGGAAGATCAAAACAAGGCTGTAGCGCGTATTGAGTCAGGCGAACTGGATATCTATACACTGGGTATTTCTCAGGCGGACCTTTTCAGAAAGATCCAAGACTCTCCGAAGCTGGACTATGAGGTTTCCTACGGATCCTATAACGAACTGACCTTCAATCCCGCGGGTCCGGTCTTTTCAGGTACCGGTAAGCTCAATCCCTTCGCCATTCCCGCCATCCGTGAGGCGGTCAACTGGTTGATCGATCGGGACTATCTCACAAAAGAAGTCTTGGGCGGTTTGGGTGCGCCCCGATACACGGCTTTGAACACCGCCTTTGCCGACTATGCCCGCTATGCGGACATCATTCGACAGCTTGAGCTGAAATACGGCTACGACTTCGAGAAGGCGAAGCAAGTCATAACCCAAGAGATGACTAAGCTGGGAGCCACTATGTCCGGCGGCAAATGGCATTTTCGCGGCGAACCCGTGACGTTGGTTTTCCTGATCCGTACGGAGGACGAGCGACGGATCATGGGAGACTATGTGGCGGCACAGTTGGAAAAGGTAGGTTTTGTGGTGGACAGGCAGTACAAAAGAGGCGCTGACGCCACGCCGATTTGGAATGCCAGTGAGCCCTCTGAAGGCAAGTGGCACATATATACTGGCGGCTGGATCAGCACCCTGGTCAACCGGGATCTGTCTACCAACTTCAGCTACTTCTACACCAAACGCGGTATGAACTCACCGTTGTGGATGGCCTATAGTCCCAGCACCAGATTTGACGATATCAGCATGAAGCTGGAGAGCGGCGACTTCTCCACCATGGAAGAGCGGCAGGATCTTTTTGCTGAGGCCCTGGAGCTTTCCATGAAGGACTCCGTCCGTGTCTGGTTGGTCGACCGAGTCAGTGTGTGGCCGCGCTCCAGTGACACCGCACTGGCCACGGATGTGGGCGCAGGCATGTCTGCTTCCCGCATATGGGGCTTTACGGCGCGCAAGTCCGATCAGGTCGGCGGCAGAGTGACCATCGGTAATGCCAGTATGTTGGTGGAGCCCTGGAACCCGGTCGCAGGAACCAACTGGGTCTATGACATGATGATCATTCGCGGCACCGGTCAGCAAGCCGCCATACCGGATCCGTTTACGGGACTGTACCGGTCGCAGAGAGTCAAGAAGGCTGAGGTTACGTGTCTGGAAGGCTTGCCGGTCACCAAGACGCTCGACTGGGTGGATCTGGACTTCGCGGATCAGATTCAAGTTCCCGGAGACGCTTGGATTGACTGGGATGCAAAGACACAGAAGTTCATTACCGTCTCGGAGGCCGGCAAGGCCGGGCTGACGGCTAAGTCCAAGGTTATCGTGCACTATGAGGACAACCTTTTCGGCGACACCAAGTGGCATGATGGCAGCCCCTTGTCGTTGGCGGACATGGTCATGAGCCTGGTCTTGTCGTTTGATCGGGCTAAGCCGGAGAGCAAACTCTTTGACACCGCGGCACAGGTCTCTTTCCGTAGCTTCCAGGAGACTTTCCGAGGCATTCGTATCGTCAACGAGAATCCGTTGGTTATTGAGTACTACACTGACCAAGTCTACTTGGATTCCGAGTATTTGGCTGGAGACGCCGCCAACATCATGTGGCCGTTCTATGCCCAGGGTCCGGGTGCTTGGCACACGCTGGCTTTGGGGATACGTGCCGAAGAGAACAACGAGCTGGCGTTCAGCGCTGCCAAGGCTGACAAAGAAAAAATAGAATGGATGAGTTACATCGCCGGACCCAGCCTGGCCATTTTGAGCAAACACCTTGATCAGGCGGCTTCGGAGAGCTACATCCCCTACGCACCCACGATGGGCAAGTATGTCACGGCACAACAGGCGGCCGGACGGTATGAAAACCTGAAGAAGTGGAATCAGGCGAAGAAGCACTTCTGGCTCGGAACGGGTGCCTTGTATCTGGAGCAAGTTCATCCCGTGGAAAAGATCGCCGTGCTGAAGCGCTTTGGGGAATTCGCTGATTCAGCTGAGAAGTGGGCAGGCTTTGCGCAGCCCAAGATAGCGGAAGCCGATTTGTCCGGTCCCAGCGTCATCAACAGAAGCCGGGGTGCCACGTTCGATCTGGCCGTTACATTCGATGGCGAGCCGTATCTGCGTCAGGATATCGATTACATCAAGTATATGGTGTTTGATTCCAGAGACACGCTCGTCTTGCTCGGCGAAGCCGAAGCCGTTGCTGACGGCAAGTGGCAGATCAGCCTGTCGCCGCAGGAGACTGCGAAGCTGCCCATGGGCGCGACCCGCATCGAAGTTGTGGTGGTTCCGAATATAGTCAGCATTCCGTGCTTCGAAAATCTGCAGGTGATGACGCTTCCGTAACATGTAAGAGACGGGGATCCTTGTGATCCCCGTCTGCTCCGGTCTATGGTAGAGAGTGGGAGTGAGTTCATGTCTCAGACGAAAACGGCGAACGCGGGCGTGGGTCGGCTTTCGCTGAGGGATTTCGGCGGCACAGGGCTCAGACTTCTTCGTTATTCCATTGTCAGAGCGTTCTCCATCGGTATTACGGTTGTCATCGCTGTTTATTTGACCATTATCATCGCTAACATGGGCGGTCAAGTCGATGAGATCCGTAAGGCGGAGATACAGGAACAGATCGGTTTGAGTTTCATGAGCAATCCGGCAGTCAGGGATATGACGCCGGCAGAACGTCTTGCTCTGCAAGAGGAAATGATGGAGATTGAAATAGAGCGCTTGGGTCTCAATCGCCCCTTTTTCCTGAGAAGCTTCAGTTATCTGTGGCAAGGTCTCACACTCAATCTGGGTCGAGCGGAACAAATGAGCAGTGACACGGGATCACGTCAAGTGCGTCTCATTCTCATTGAGCGACTGCCTGCGACGTTACTGCTATGGGGAACCGCGCAGGTGCTGATTTTCATCGTTGCCGTTTTGGTGGCGCTATGGCTGTCGAACCACTATGGGGGGATACTGGATCGTCTGATCATCGCTTTGACCCCGATTTCCGCGGCCCCGGCCTGGTTTTACGGCCTGTTTCTCATCCTCATCTTTTCCGGGATGTTGGGCATGCTGCCCTATGGCGGCATGGTTGCAGCTCCTCCGCCTACGGAATCCAAGGCGTACGCACTCAGTGTGTTGCGGCACTTGATACTCCCCGTAGCCGCTCAGTTCGTCAGCGGGATCTTCATTCTGATTTACAACTGGCGCACCTTTTTCCTCATCTACTCCAGTGAAGACTATGTGGAGATGGCCAAGGCCAAGGGCTTGACAGGACATCTCGTATCCCGGCGCTACGTGTTGCGACCTACTCTGCCGTATATAATCACCAACTTCATGTTGATGTTGATCAGTGTCTGGATGGGCGGCATCATCCTGGAGACGGTCTTTAACTGGCCGGGACTCGGCAAGCTTTTGTATCAGGCCATTCACCTGTTTGATACCCCTGTCATTGTCGGCTCTACGGTCTTGTACGCCTATCTGCTGGCCGTTACCGTGTTCTTTCTGGATATCATCTACGCTCTTGTTGATCCAAGAGTGCGAGTCGGAGCTGAAAACACACAGCCATGAGTAGCTTGCGACGATACTTCAAACAGTTGATCGGATATCCGACTGCTATATTGGGATTGCTTCTGATCTTTATCCTGATCGGCGTGGCGGCTTATACCATCGTCACCATTCCCTATGAGAGGGCCATCGATTTGTGGCGAGGTCATGAGGAATCTTGGGTGGAGAATCCTCGCAATGCAAGGCCAAAATGGGTCAACTACTTCCGGGAGGGTCAACTACCCGAAACGCTGGTCATGAGTACGCAGGATCCGGAAGCGACCAAGCTCGAGCAGGACCTTGACGGGATACGACTGGTCACGTCGACACTGAGCTTTGACTACCATTATGATGATTTCCCTTCTGAGATCATACTCTTTTTCACTTCTTCGGCTGAGGAGCAACGTCCGTTTGTGGTCACGACCTGGATACTGCCTGACGGACGCCGTCTCGAGACTGAGGCACAGGCTCTGGCCTCCGAACAACGAGTTTATCTTTCTCTTGACAATCGTGTCAGAAGGGCACTCGGACAGACTCCGGCGGAGACCGGACTCTTTTCAGACCAAGACGGAGAGCTGCTCAAGGGGACCTATCAGCTCGAGATACAGGGGTATCTCTTCGAAGACTCTTCCGATTTCGATGCCAAACTGGTCGTCTACGGCAAAGTACACGGCTGGGCGGGCACTGACCATATGCGGCGTGATCTGATGGTGGCTTTGATGTGGGGGGCGCCGCTGGCGTTGGCCTTTGGATTGTTGGCCGCGTTGGGATCGACCATAGCCACGTTTATCATCTCCGCCATCGGCGCGTGGTACGGCGGATGGGTGGATGCCCTGATCCAAAGGATTACCGAAGTCAATTTGATCCTACCTGTCATGCCTGTCCTGATCATGGTCGGCACGCTGTATTCCCGCAGTATCTGGACGATGCTCGGTATGGTCATCCTGTTGAGTATTTTCGGCGGGGGAATAAAGACGTATCGTTCGGTGTTTTTGCAGATCAAGACGGCACCGTACATGGACGCGGCCAGGGCGTATGGAGCGAGCAACATGCGGCTCATCTTTCGCTACGTGATCCCGCGAATGATCCCGGTGCTCATCCCGTCGTTCATAACGTCCATTCCCAGCTTCGTCTTTCTCGAAGCATCACTGGCTTTGCTGGGGCTGGGTGACCCGACACTCCCGACGTGGGGCAAGTTGTTGCAGGACGCTTTTAGCAACGGAGCCATATTTAAGGGCCACTATTACTGGGTCTTGGAGCCGGCAGTTCTACTGATGATCACCGGATTGAGCTTTGCCATGGTCGGCTTTGCTCTTGACAGGATTTTCAACCCGAGGTTGAGGGGGCTCTGATTGTTGGCTAACACAGGAACAGATAGGGCCGTGTTGCGAGTGGAGGATCTCGTAGTGCATTACCGTACTCGCGCGGGCACGGTACAAGCGGTGGACGGCGTTAGCTTTTCTCTGGGCAAAGGTCGGACTCTGGCGGTCTTGGGTGAGTCAGGGTGCGGAAAAAGCTCCCTGGGCCGGGGACTGTTGCGCCTTTTGCCCCGCAACGTAAAGACCTATAGCGGCAGCATATTCATCGGTGATCTGGATACGATGGCGCTTGGCAATCACCGCTATCGCCGTGACGTGCGTTGGCAAAGGCTGGCGTTGGTTCCGCAGGCGGCCATGAACACGTTGAATCCGGTGTTGAAAGTGGGTTACCAGGTGGCGGAGCCCCTGTTAGTACACCGTCAGGTGAACCACAAAAGTGAAGCCTTTAAGAAGGTCAGCGGTCTATTCTCTCTCCTGGGGCTGTCGTCGGATTTTTTGAATCGATACGCCTTTGAACTCAGTGGCGGTATGCGGCAGCGTGTGGCGATTGCCATGGCTTTGATCGCCGATCCCGACGTCGTGATACTTGATGAACCTACGTCTGCACTGGACTTGTTGACACAAGCGAACATCATGAACGTTTTGAAGCAGATCAAAAAGGACATGGGGATGACGTTTATCTTCATCACCCATGATGTGGGCACCGCCAGTGAACTGGCAGATGATGTGGCGGTTATGTATGCCGGAGAGATAGTGGAGCTGGCTCGAGCGGGGGACTTCTACACGAATCCGCGCCATCCCTATTCAGAGAAGTTGATGGCCAGCGTACCGACCCTTCGTGAAGAAAAAGAGTTGCAGTTCATCGCCGGTCAACCGCCGAGCCTGATCAACCCTCCCGTGGGCTGTCGCTTTGCGGCCCGGTGTCACAAACGGCTGCCACAGTGTGCTGAGCAAGAGCCACCTATGGTGAATGTGGATAGAGGGAGTCAGGTGAAGTGCTGGTTGTATCAGCAGAGCGATGCCCTTATAGGCGGAGGAGAAAATGAGGAACGGCGTTCTTCTTTCGGTGCGTGACCTGCATACCTGGTTCGAGATGAGGCGCTTGGGCTTCTTTCATGTCGGATATGTGAGAGCCGTGGACGGGGTCAGTTTTGATCTCAGACGCGGCGAATGCCTGGCTATCGTCGGGGAAAGCGGTTGCGGAAAGAGCACACTCATAAGGACCATCTTGGCCTTGGAGACGCCAAGCAAGGGTGAAGTGATCTTTGAGAATCGGTTGGTCAGCGGGATTGAGCCGCGACACATCAAGTGGTATCGCTCTCAGGTGGGCTATGTGCAGCAAGACCCCTACGCAGCCTTGCCTCCCTTCATGACCATACGGCAGATCTTGGATGAACCCTTGCGCATCAACGGCATCCCGAGCAAGCGGGAACGCGAATGGCGTATCAAGCAGGCCCTGACTGAGATGAAGCTTACTCCGGTGGAGGACTTTCTCCACAAATTCCCTCATATGCTCAGTGGCGGCCAACAACAACGAGTCGTGTTGGCCCGGGCCAGGATTCTCAATCCGAAGCTGTTGGTAGCCGACGAGCCGATATCGATGTTGGATGCTTCAGTGCGAGTGGAGGTTCTCCAGCTCCTACGGCGAACGCAGGAAGAGCTGGATCTGGCAGCCATCTACGTCACGCACGATCTTTCTACGGTGCGTCATTTCTCTGAGCGCATTTTCGTCATGTATGGTGCCCAGGTTGTGGAGCAGGCAACGACCTCTGAGCTCCTGGAACACCCGAGCCATCCATATACGCAGGCTTTGTTGGATGCCATAGCGGAACCCGATGCCGAGAACGCCAGGCGGATGCGCGTCGTCCCGGCAGGAGATCCCCCCAGTCTCTTGCGACCACCACCGGGATGCCGGTTTTTCGAACGGTGTCCTCACGCCATGGAGGGGTTGTGCGAAAACGAAGAGCCTCCGGATTTCGTCTTAAGCCGCTTTCATCGAGTCAAATGCTGGCTATATCAGGATGAGAAGGTGCTCTCGGCGGACGAGAGGGCAGAAAAGGAGATCTCTTAGTTGCTCATCGGATCGCTGATCATGTTGGGACTGGGTTGGGGACTTCTTTTCATGCAAGTGATAGGTCTGATTGGGCCGGGTCTGGCCGTATCCTTTCTCGGTTACATCTTAACCTTGCCCAGCGTGATCGTGGGCCTGACTTGGCTCTTCAGTCTGAGACCGCCTCATGGCGATTAGACGACGCTGCTTTGGAGTCCACCGGAAGGGTGACTGTGAACTTGGCACCTCCCTCCGCCATGTTCTCAGCGCGTACCCGGCCTCCGTGCAACTCCACGAGCTGTTGTACGATGACGAGTCCCAGCCCGGTGCCACCGGTACGATTCTGGCGCCGGGCTTTGTCAACTTTGTAAAACCGCTCCCAGATATAGGGAAGCTCTTCCTCCGGTATGCCGGGACCGCTATCCTCTATGGACAGCTCAACATAGCCATCGTCGGCAGGCCCGGCTCGTAGGACAATTCGGCCGCCTTTGGGGGCGTGCCTGGCTGCGTTATCCAGGAGATTGAGCAGAATCTGCTCCAGGCGGTCGGCATCGGCGTAAACAAACGGCAAAGCAGGGGCCAGAACGGGATGGACGGTGATGTCTTTCTCCGCGAACTGAGGCTCCAATGAGGCGATGGCATCGGAGACGGCGTCAGCCAAGGAGAGCGGTATCAGATTGAGTCGGACGTGATGCGTCTCGATTCGCGATAGGTCTATGAGGTTGTTGGTAAGGCGAATCAGGCGCAGGCTCTCGTCCATGATGATGCCCAAGTAGCGCTGCACCTGCTCCTGGGTGTTGGCTACTCCGTCCACAATGGCTTGGGCAAATCCGTAGATGGATGTCAGGGGCGTACGCAACTCGTGAGAGACATCGGCCACGAAGTCTCGCCTCATCTTCTCGAGGCGATACCTTTCGCTCACATCCTGCAGGAGTGCCGCCGCCCCCAGCAAGGTGTCGTCCGGGCTCTGAACAGGATTGATGTTCACCATCACTGCCCGTGTAGTCGAGTCCAGGGAGAAGGTATGCGGCTCCTTGTCTCGCAAGACCGTGTCAAACCCCCGTTTCAGGTGTTGGAGTAATCCGTCCTGGCAGTCATCGAACAGGTCGGGCAGTGAATCACCAAGACCTATGGTCACGGGATGCAAGAGGTTAACGGCGGCGGCATTGATCAGGATGATCTCTTGGTTTGTATCAATGGCCAAGACACCTTCAGACAGTCCGGCGATACAGGAATCCGTTTTACTCTTCTCTTCGGCCAGGGCGCGAATGGTTGAATCGAGACGTGTAGCCAGGTCGTTGAAGGCCATGGACAACTCATCAATCTCATCACGACGGCCGCGGACGCGAACACGCCGGCGGAAATCACCTCGGGCCATGTCAAGGGCGACGGAACGCATCTCCTGCAACGGTTCAGCCACCCGGCGGGAGAAGAAAAAACTGACCATGGCGGCCAGGGCTGCGGCCAGCACCCCGGCCCAGAAGATCAGCCTGTGTCCGTCGCGGATGGTATGCATGACACCCAGCAGCGGAGCACTCAGGACAATGGCTCCCGCCACGCCCAGGCGGCTGATGATAGGCACGGCGACCACGAAGGACGGTTCAGCGGTGCTCTCTTTGCTCATTGAACGTTGACGCACGATTTGACCCGAAAAAAGCGCTTGTACTTCGGTCTCGTCCAGTTCCACGCGTTCCGTACTGCGGGCACGGGGTGAGCCCACGAGCACAACGCCGTCAGCATTGATGACCCATATGCTCGCATCTCCATAGACGTGGGCCGCTTCCAACAGGGCTCTGACACGAGTGATGCGCAGAGGCAGGGCGGCGGTTCCGAATTCGGATGCGAGGCGTTGGCCTATGCGGATGAGTTCTTGCTCTTTCAAGGAGAAGATATACTGGGTATACATGTAAGACAGGGAGAAACCGAGCACCAGGATGGTTATCAAGATAACGACGAGTTGAGCTTGGAACAGGCGTGCAAAAAGGGAACGCATTACCGCCTCACCCTCAAGCCGGCTTTTTTGAGTGAGCGTCTAATCATCATCTTCGGCAGGCACGGCTTCGAGCCTGTAGCCAACACCCCACACCGTGTGAATGTATCGGTAGGGATGTCCCTCGGGCTCGAGCTTACGCCGTAGGCGTTTGACGTGTACGTCAATGGTACGATCATTGCCGAAAAAGTCAAAGCCCCAGACATGTTCCAAGAGCTCTTGTCGGTTGAAAGCTCTGCCGGGATTGCTGGCCAGCAGCCAGAGCAGATCGAACTCCTTGGGTGTCAGTCGTACCTCTTGATCCGCTACATGAACTGAGTGTCTTTCGCGATCGATTTCCAGCTCCGGCAGTCTGATCACCGCATCGGCGTCGGCAGAGGAAGCGGCTCTTGAGCGGCGCAGTACCGCACGGACCCGGGCCACCAACTCCCGGGGATTGAAAGGCTTGGAGACATAGTCATCAGCCCCCATCTCAAGGCCCAAGATCCGATCGAGATCATCGGTGCGTGCCGTGAGCATGATGATCGGAGTCTGTGATCGCGCCCGAATTTGACGACAGACCTCCCAACCATCAACGCGGGGCAGAAGAAGATCAAGCACAATCAAGTCCGGGCGCCAAGTGGCGAATTGCTCCAGCGCCGAATCGCCGTCTTCAGCCACCCGTACTTCAAAGCCTTCGCGCGAAAGATACAAAGCGACGAGCTCGGAGACGTTTGGTTCGTCCTCAACAACAAGGATTCGGCTGTATTGCACCTGTAATCCACCTTTGCCATAGGCGTAGTTTAGCCGCAACAAGCGACGGCCACCCGCAGAAGCGGTGGCCGTTCACTGGGGGGTGGGGTAAGACTGTCGGTTGAGAGTATGTCAGTCTCTGGAACCTACCGTGACCAAGATGGAAACCGTACGCATCCGTCCACCGGACACTCGATCGACAATGAAGCGGAGTTTGTCTCCGATGTTCATTTTCTGCGTGACCTCAAGGACGTCGTCGACGGTCTTTATCTCCCGGTCATCGATTTTTCGTATGATATCCCAGGGCTGCAGGCCGGCCTTGCTGGCCGCGGTGTCCTGGATGACTTCCATGATCATGACTCCCTCAGCCTTGGGCAGCTTCAGGTACTCAGCGATGTCTTCAGTGATGGAGCCGTAAGAGATACCGATAAACGGACGCTGTACCGCGCCTTTCGTGACGAGATCTTCAACCACTTCTTTGGCCACATTGATTGGAATCGCAAAACCGATACCCTGGCCGTCGGCACGCACCGCGGTGTTGATACCGATAACCTCTCCGTGCAAGTTGAGCAACGGACCACCCGAGTTACCGGGGTTGATGGCGGCATCGGTCTGCATCAGATTTGAGTACTCGCGCAACTCGCGGCGGGTGGTATCCGGGATCTGGATTCTGCGACCTTTGGCTGACAATACGCCCACCGTCACGGTGTGGTCGAAGTCCTTGCCGTAGGGATTGCCGATGGCCACCACGAACTCCCCGATACGCGTCTGGTCGGAATCTCCGAGTTTGGCAACCGGGAACTCCCCAGAATCATCGATCTTGAGCACAGCCAGATCAAGCTCATAGTCAAAGCCAAGCAGCTTGGCGGTGTAGGGCTCTGTCCGGTTTTGGACGTAGACGCGGATCTCCTCGATATTGTCGCTGTCATCCAGCAGGTGCTGATTGGTCAGTATCTGTCCGTCTTCGGAGATGATAAACCCGCTGCCTTGTGATACACCCTGCCGCGGAATCTGCGGCACTCCGAACCAAAACATGTCGAAAAGATCACCAAACGGCGAACCGCTGAAGGGCGAGGAGCGTGCGGAGCTGCGCTGCGGTGCCTTGTATTCCACTTCTACGTAGACAACGGCGGGGCTGACTGCTTCAGCCACATCAGCTACGGCATACGGTCCGAGCCCGGAAAGCAATTGGGCGGCACCGCTACCTGTCGATGCACTTGGCGCGGCCAAGACTTCGGGAACACTGGGACGGGAAGCCGGCAACGCATAGAGGAAACCAAGAACAATGATCGTAAGGCCGGCAGCTGCGGCAAGGCCTCTCCAGCTCTTTATTGAACGCACAGGCATCACTCCTTGCAGGTTATTTTCCGCAAACGCGTCGATCTTTCAGGCCCATGAAGCGAGCGACAGTGACACTCGCTTCATTAATCATACCATAACACGTGAATATGACGAAACCGTGACGAGTGGGCAAAAAAACAAAGGCTGCAGGAGCTTGGGGGAGGCTCGGTGAAGACCTTAGTGCGCATTCCCGCCATCGGGATGCGGACTTTAACAGTGCAGGGAGTAACGGGGGGGCACGCGGTTTGGAACGGTTTGGTGTCGGCGTGGTCGGTTTTGGCGGACGAGGACGTTTTTTCAGCAGAGTGTTCAGTCAGCATCCTGATTCTCGCGTGGTGGCCATAACGGAGCCCGGGGAGCGAAGGCGGGCACAGGCCAAGGAGGCCTATCCTGAAGCGGAGGTTTTTGCCAGCCTTGATGAGATGCTGGCCAGTGACGGGATCGATGTGGTTGTCATAGCCTCGGCTGACCCTGCCCACTATGAGAACACACTTCAGGCACTCAAAGCCCGAAAGCACATATTGCTGGAAAAACCAATGGCTCAGACTGTGGAGCAGTGTGATGATCTGGTCAGAACTTGGCGGTCGCACGCTCCGGATCGCGTCTTTATGGTCGGTCTTGAGTTGCGGCACTGCACGCTGTTTACGCGAATGCGGGAGCTGTTGGATGAGGGTGCCATAGGCAATGTGATCATGGGCCAGGGCATAGACAATGTGTCCGTGGGTGATAGGTACTTCTATCACAACATGTACGGCCGCAAATCGTTTGTGCGCAGTCTCTTGCTACAAAAAGGCGTACACACCATCGATCTGGTGAATTGGTTTATGGGAGCGCGGCCCAGCAGGGTCTTTGCCATCGGCGGACTCAATGTCTTTGGAGGCGAAGAACCCGAGGATAAGCGCTGTTCCGGTTGCGATGAAGCGGACACATGCCCGCATGTGTTGCGGGATGCCCAAGAGAAAGGCGTGTTGGATTTTTGTGTCTTTTCCCGGGCGATCGACGTCGACGACAACTCGCAGGTCATCATCGAGTATGACAACAATACTCGGGCCGTCTATACCGAATGCCATTTCACGCCGGAGTATACGAGAGAGTTTACCTTCATCGGCGATAAGGGCAAGATGACCGCCTTCTTCGATAACCCGGGCAATTTCCGGATTCGGGTGGAGAAGCGCTTCACCAACGAAGTGCAAGAGTACTATCCCAAAGCCGGTCCGGGTGGTCACGGCGGCGGAGACGTTGGCATTATCGAGGAGTTTGTTGACTGTATCAAGAGCGGGCGTCAGCCGGTTCATTCCATTGTTGTGGCCCGGGACAGCACTGCCATAGCGGCGGCTGCGACGGAGTCGATTGAAACCGGAATGCCGGTTGAAATCCCCCCCCTGTCCGTAAACGTGGTCAAGCATTTGTCTTGATCCCTCTGATTGCAGTCAGCCCAGACCGCTGCTTCGAGCATTGTGCGGCGAGCCGGCGACATAGGTGTCCCGGCCTGTCTCACAGGCTTGGGGCTCTGCGACAGACGGCGCGGATCAAGGCAGTGTCACCCGAAGCCTGTTTGAAAATCATCGACGGGGAGACTCTAACCGTCCTGAGGTGTCACTGTCTGACGGCTTAGCGCAAGAACATGCAGGAGTGTGCTCGCACACTCCTGCATCCGGTCATTCAACGTCAAGTGTTTGAACGGGAATACTACCGCCGATCACTATGCTCCGGATCGCTGTGACTGCCTCCGGAGCATTCCGGCCCGCACCGTTGTGGTGCTTTGGGGTGTGGCATATGGGTGAGCGAACTCGGACGGAGCCGGCGGCCTTTCTGCAAGCCGTGGCGGCCTATGCACAACACAACGTGTTGCCATGGCATACACCGGGGCACAAGCAGGGTCGCGGAGCTGCAGAAGCATTGCAGGCCGCGCTGGGGCCTGCTTTGCAGTGCGATCTTTCGGATGTCTTGTATGATCCTCCGTCCCAGCACAGCTGGGACTACTTGTTGCGTGAGGCGCAAGGACGAGCGGCCTCCTTGTTTGGCGCGTCATGGACTAGATTTCTGGTCAACGGCACGAGCGGCGGGGTACACGCCATGCTCTTGGCCACGCTCACCGAGGACGATGTGGTCATCGTTCCGCGGCAGGCCCATATGTGTGTCGCAGGGGGCTTAGTGCTGTCAGGGGCCAGGCCCGCCTACATTCCCTTCCGAACGGATCCCGTATCCGAGCTGCCTCTGCCTGTCAGCGTTGAAGAGTACTCGCTGGTCCTGCAACGGATCTCCGAGGCCAAGGCGGTCGTGGTTACCTATCCGAATTACTACGGACTGTGTAGTGATTTGCAGGCTATCGCCAAGGCGGCCAAGGAGAAAGACGTTCTCTTGTTAGTCGATGAAGCTCATGGGGCTCATTACGCCTTTCATCTGTCCTTTCCCCGATCCGCTCTGGCCTGTGGAGCACACATGGCGGTACAGAGCACTCACAAGACGCTCAGCGCCCTGACACAAGCCTCCATGCTACATGTTGCGGCCGACGTCGACATCGAGGCTGTGGATCGGGCTCTCGACGTCTTGCAGAGCACCAGTCCGTCGTCCTTGCTGCTGGCGTCTTTGGACAGTGCCCGGGCACAGATGGCCGCTCAGGGCGAGAGCCTGTGGGCTCAAGCCATCGAAGTGGCCGAAAAAATCCGTCAATGGCTCAGGAGCATACCCGGTGTGCGCTGTTTGGGAGCCGATGAGCTGCGGTCGGTCGCCTACGCCTGGGATCCGACACGGCTCATTCTGGGCTGCGAGGGGATCAGCGGCCTGGAGTTGGCGGCCGCTTTGCGTATGCAATTCGGCATCCAGGTGGAAATGGCGGACGCTCACTACTGCGTGGTTCTTGTGGGCCTGGGCGACAACATGATCCATGGCCAACGCCTTGTGGCGGCCATTGATGAGTTGCGCCGGACACTGCCGCCATCGGTACGGAAAGAGAGACCAGTCTATCCCGGCACCCCTCCCATGGTGCTCACTCCGCGACAGGCGGCTCAAGCCCGTGGAAAACGCGTTAGTTGGAACGAGGCCGTGGGGCGCATATCCGGCCAGACTATGTGTCCGTATCCTCCCGGTGTGCCGGTACTGGTACCCGGTGAGTTGGTCACTGACGAGGTCGTTGAGTTTTTGCGCCAAGCAAGGGAGTCAGGTTTTTATATACGCGGCGATATCGGTGACGGAAAAATGACGGTGGTGGTCTGACCCGTCTCTGTCAAAGCTGGAGGATGCGATATTGAGAGGTCTGTTTATTTCTTTCGAGGGCTGTGACGGCGCAGGCAAGACTACGCAGGCCAGGCTCTTGGTTTCGCGGCTTCGAGCCCTGAACCACGACGTGGTCTTAACGCGTGAGCCGGGTGGAACAAAGGTGGGTGTGGCGATACGGCAGTGGCTGCTGGGTTCTTCGGAACGAGAGCCGCTGTCTTGGGAGGCCGAAGTGCTCTTGCTGGCGGCCGATCGGGCTCAGCATGTGAACCATGTCATAAGGCCTGCACTGGAGCGTGGAGCGATTGTCGTCACCGACAGATATGTTGATTCCAGCCTCGTATACCAGGGATGGGCCGTTGACCGCTCGGTTGAAACGGTGCGGGAGATCAATCGGTTTGCAACCCAGGACCTTGTACCGGATGTCACTTTTTTCTTGGCGGTGCCTCCTGAGAAGTGTTTCGGTCGGTTGAACGAGCCTGACAAAATTGAGCAGCGCGGTCTGGGGTTCCAGCGGAGAGTGTATGAAGGCTATCTGGCTTTGGTCCGGGAGATGCCTCGCCTGCGTCCGTTAAACGCGGTCGGTGAGTCGCCGGAGACTGTGGCGGAAATAGTCTGGAATGACTGCCTCAAGCAATGGCCGTGGCTGGCGGGAGGGGCACATTGACACTCAGTTTTGCCTTCTGTTATGCTGACTACGACGTATGATCGTTAGAACTGATTACTCGACTTCGACCATCGGCGGTGGGAAATGCTGATGATGGGCGGCTTCGTCGGCTCCGGGCCGTGTCATCCTTGAAAAACGATCGTCGACATCGGCCATGGTACCAACGACTGTCATTTCTGTGCCGGAGAGCGCTTCGGCGGAATCATACCTTCGAGGAGGGCTGAGTTGTGCCGTGGGATATTGCGGGGCACCGGAATGAAGTGGCATCGCTACGCTCTGCGGTGACGTCCGGACAGGCGGCGCACGCTTATATGTTTGCCGGAGTCAAAGGTATCGGCAAGGCCCGTCTGGCCCGTCTTTTCGCTCAGGCCCTTCTTTGTGAGAGCTCACCTTCAGAGGCGCCGTGCGGATCTTGTAGAAGCTGCCTCAGGGTGGACCATGGCAATCATCCGGATCTTCATTGGCTGACGCCCATCGGTTCCAGTTTTCGTATAGACCAGGTACGGGCCATGCAAGCGCAGATATCCCGACGCCCTTATGAAGGACGTTACAAGATCTGTGTCTTGGACGATGCCGAGACACTGACTGAGCAAGCCCAAAACAGTATGCTTAAGGTGTTGGAGGAGCCTCCGGGCAACGGGATTCTGCTCCTCATCGTGCACCGACCGGCGGCAATTCTACCTACCATTCACTCTCGTTGCCAGACGGTGAGTATGCGTCCGGTCGCGACGGAAGTGATCACTCAATGGCTTCTGAATCGGTGTGATATAACACCGCAACAGGCGGCTCTTTTGGCAGCTCTGAGCGGAGGCCGGCCCGGCGTGGCCTTGGACCTTGAGGCTGAGGCTGTCATCGCCGACCGCGATCGCGTGGCCTCTTGGAGCATTGCGCTGCGTCGTGACAGGCTTAAGGCCGTGTGGCCGATCGCTTCTGAATTGGAAGTCGAGAAGGATCTGGATGATTGGCTCGGGATGATGATGACTTGGTTTCGTGATGTTTGGCATCGTTTTCTTGATCCTGAGCTGCCGGTGACGAACATTGACGCCATAGAGCAGCTCGATGAGGAGGCTGCCGGGTGGCAAACGGCGGCCTTACAAGCATTAGTTGCCATCGGCGAGGCGCGAAGAGCTTTGTCCCGCAATGGACAAAAACGTCTTGTGCTCGATGTGATGCTAATGCGGATGCAAAGGGGAATACCCTAGTGATAGAAGTGGTTGGGGTCCGCTTTAAAAAGGCGGGCAAAATATACTATTTTGATCCCGGTGATCATCAGACGCAGGTTGGCGATCATGTGATCGTGGAGACCGTGCGCGGCACAGAACTCGGCGAAGTGGTGATAGGTCCTCGGATGGTTGGCGAACAAGAGGTCACTCAGCCTTTGAAAAAAGTGGTGCGCCCAGCTACGGAGGAGGATCTTCATCAGGCTGAAGACAACCGGGCCTATGAAACGGAAGCTTACGGAATCGCCCGAGAGTGTATAGAAGCCCTCGACTTGGAGATGAAGCTGGTCGGAGTGGAATGCGCCTTCGATCGGAGCAAGTTGGTCTTCTTTTTTACTGCTGACCAGCGTGTCGACTTTCGTGAACTCGTCAAGGTGTTGGCGGCCAGATTGCATACTCGCATTGAGCTGAGGCAAGTTGGTGTTCGCGATGAGGCGAAGATGCTGGGCGGAGTCGGGGTCTGTGGCCGGTGCCTTTGCTGTTCAAGCTGGATCGGCGAGTTCTCTCCGGTTTCGATTCGGCATGCCAAGGAACAGGAGCTGTCGATGAATCCGGGCAAGATTTCGGGCGTGTGCGGACGGTTAAAATGCTGTCTGCGCTATGAGGCCGAGGCCTATAAGGACGCCCGCTCGCGACAACCAAAACTTGGCGATGCCATTTCTTTATCTGACGGTGAGGCTCGAATCGTGGCCGTCAGTCTGTTGCGCGAGAACGCTACTTTGCAGTTGCCCGAAGGCGGGCGAGTGACTGTGAACTGGGATCAGCTGAAAGAGGGACAACTGACCCTTCCCGTGACGAATCCACCGGAGCAGCCGACTGATGATAATGATATGCCAGGCGATCCTCGGACCGGACCGGATGGAGCGGCATCTTCCGATGATCAATCTAAGGAGGAGTCTCCGGCATCGGCGCGGCAAACCAAAAAGAGTCGTGGGAAAGCAAAGAGTTCCGGAAAAAGACGACGTTATCGCAAGCGCAAACCGAAGCGCAAGTCTGATGCGGCAGGGAGTGGCTCCCGCGGTGAAGGCTGAGCCGGGCATCCTCTACGTAGTGGGTACGCCGTTGGGCAATCTGGAGGATGTCTCGCGGCGGGCGACCAGGATTTTGCAGGAGGTAGATCTTATCGCCGCTGAGGACACGCGGCGCACGGGCAATCTGCTTGTTGCTCTTGGGATCAAGACACCCCTGATAAGCTACCACCGGCACAACGAGAAGTCCCGAAGCGCCCTGTTAGTGAAGAAGCTGCAGGCCGGGCAGAGCATCGCTTTAGTGAGTGACGGCGGGATGCCGGGTATTTCCGATCCCGGACAGGTGCTTGTCCAAGCCGCTGTCGCCGCCGATCTGAGGGTGGTACCCATCCCCGGGCCCATTGCGGCGGTGAGCGCGTTGGTGATCTCCGGCTTGGCTGGTGAGCGTTTTGCTTTTGAGGGTTTCTTGCCGCGCGCGGGCACGGCGCGACAAGAACGTTTGCAGGAGTTGGCCGTAGAAAAACGGACGATGCTCGTCTATGAGGCTCCTCATCGCCTGTTGAGAACGCTTACAGACCTGCATCAGACTCTCGGTGACCGCGCCGCGGCAGTCGCTCGCGAACTGACGAAAATATACGAGGAGTGCATCCGGGGGACCTTGCGGTCGCTTATCGGTCATTTTGAGGAAAACGAACCGCGGGGCGAGTGTGTGATCGTGATCGCAGGTCTGGATCCGGCCACTTCCACTGACGCGGTCGCCGCGATGACAGACGAAGACATCGCCGCCTTGTTGCGTTCCCGTGTGCAACAAGGTCTTTCTCCTTCCGACGCCGCCCGCGCCGTTGCGGCGGAGACCGGCTGGCCCCGGCGCCGCGTCTACCAGATCAGTCTGAGTGTTGTCTCTGATATTAAGTAAATGGGTCACTCGATAGGATCGCCGGCGGTCTCGTCACGAGGATCAACCTCCGGCAGATCGGTCTGTCGTATCTCAGACCAGCACGATGCGCACAGTTCCTTGTCGCGGAAGGTATGGAGGTGCTCTTTGTTGCCGCAGAAGGTGCAGGTGCGCTCGTATCTGGTCAGGATGATCTTGTCGTCTTCTATGAGGATCTCCAGAGCATCCCCCTGGTTGATATTCAGAGCGCGTCGCAGTTCAATGGGAAGAACGACACGCCCCAACGCATCGATCCTGCGTATGATACCTGTGGTTTTCATAGCTTGACGACTCCTTTTGCTCGAACTGGTGGATCGGTCACGGTTGGTCTTACAGTAACAGTTAATGATCGACCAGTCTATAGATTAACGCAGCGAGTCCCGCGGCCACGAGAGGTCCCGCCGGGATACCTCCCAAGAACGAGACACCGAGCACTGAACCGATCACCATGCCTACTGTCGTCTCCGGACGAGTCGTGAGCAGACTGACTCCTTGGGCAGCCAGGTAGGCACCGAAGGCACCGATGGCGATGGCCACCAATCCTCGCCCGCTGAGGACGCATTTGAAGGCTGCGGCGAGGCCCATCTGTCCCGTGGCAAAAGGGAGGAGCAATCCTATGAAGAGAAAGACGATGCCCAATTGGGTGGCATAGACTTCGAGAAAGCCGAACATTCCGGGTACGTCAGCGAACTGCAAGACGAGCATGAGTCCTGAGGCCACAACGATCAGATCGTTTCCGCCTAAGGCGCCCGCCAACAGGATCACAAACAGCGCGGCACTGCCGGTCCCCATACGCCATCGCTCCTCTGAGATAATGGTAGCATAGATCCGCAGATGGCATGAACTCGATATCTGACGCCATCATCCTCCTGAAAGATGTGTATGAGAAGTCTGGCTGAACTTGACTGCAGCTTGACAGACAGTGACGGGGAATCTATCATGTGGGGTAAGGTTTGGCGATGAAGGGGAAGAGTAGTTGTCAGAGGCACGCTTTCAGAGAGCCGGGATAGGTGCAAGCCGGTGCGTGCTTGTCAACGAACATGGCCCCGGAGCTCCCGCCTGAAGGATCGGCAGATCTGTGTAGGGTCAGGGCGTGAGCGCCCGTTAGAGCGCAGGGTATACGGATCGCTGTGCCCGTGTACCTGAGAACGAGGCTCGGCAACGAGTAAATCAGGGTGGTACCGCGAGAGACCTCTCGTCCCTGCAGGGATAGAGGTTTTTTTGTTTCACGAACGGGAGGGAGCCTGATGGAGGAAGGCAGATTCTATATCACAACGCCTATTTACTATCCCAGCGACGTGCTGCATATCGGCCATGCCTATACCACTGTGTACAGTGATGCTCTGGCGCGATGGCACAGATTGAAGGGCGATAAGGTTTTTTTTCTTACCGGATCAGATGAACATGGACAGAAAATAGAGCGCGCCGCGGCTCGTCAGGGTAAGGAGCCTAAGGAGTATGTGGACACGATCGTGGCCACCTTCCAGGAGCTTTGGAGGCGGCTGGGGATCTCCTACGATGATTTCATTCGCACGACGGAGCCCCGCCATAAGCGGGTGGTGCAGGCCATCTTTCGTCAACTTTACGAACAGGGTGATATCTACAGCGCCAAATATGAGGGCTGGTACTGTACCCCGTGCGAATCCTTTTGGCTCGAGAACCGCTTGGAGGACGGCAACTGTCCGGACTGTAACAGGGCCGTGGAATGGGTTACCGAGGAGAGCTACTTCTTCCGGATGTCTGCGTATGGGCCGCGGCTGTTGGCTCACATCGAGGCCAATCCGGATTTCATCCAACCGGATACGCGTCGTAACGAAATGGTGAGTTTCATCCGGCAGGGTCTGGAAGATCTGTGTGTGTCTCGCACAAGCTTCGATTGGGGCATACCGGTACCCATTGATCAGGACCACGTGATCTACGTCTGGATCGATGCCTTGTCAAATTACCTCACCGCCATCGGTTATTTGTCGGACGAAGATCGATTCCAGACGTGGTGGCCGGCGGATGTACATGTGGTGGGTAAAGACATTCTGCGTTTCCACACGATTATTTGGCCTACACTGCTCATGGCCCTCGGGTTGCCTTTACCCAAGCAAGTGTATGGGCACGGTTGGCTGCTTGTCGATTCGGGTAAGATGTCGAAGTCAAAGGGTAACGTAGTCAATCCCAATGAGCTCATCGATGAGTTTGGAGCCGATGCCATCCGCTACTTCCTGTTGCGCGAAGTCAGTTTCGGTCAAGACGCCAAATACACGCGTCGAGCTTTGGTGGAACGGATAAACGCTGATCTGGCCAATGATCTGGGCAACGCGTTGCATCGTAGCCTCTCCATGCTCGAGCGGTTTTGTGACGGCGTGGTGCCTCAACCGGGCACACCTGCCCCTGTCGATCTCCGATTGCAGCAACTCGCTGCTGAGGTCATCGCCGGTATGGAGCGGCATCTGCAGCGACTTGAGGTGAACAGCGCACTGGCGGAGCTGTGGCGTCTGGTGGGCGGTGTGAACAAGTACATCGACGATACGGAGCCCTGGAGTCTGGCCAAGGAGCCTTCCACACGGGAACGACTTCACACGGTCATGTATCATGTCTGTGAGTCATTACGCATCATCGCTCTCTTACTCAAAGCCTTCTTGCCGGAATCGGGCTCAAAGATGTGGCGTCAGCTGGGGCTCGTTGCGTGGGAGGAGAAAGGCTTTGATGATCTGGCCTGGGGAGGAATTGCTGCGGGAACCCGCACCGCCAAGGGAGATCCCCTT
>JBMNSS010000017.1:0-26809 GCA_050945315.1 Limnochordia bacterium
CGTTTGTTTTGGTTGGTAAGGGCGATAGCGTTTAGTACTCATGCTTCATCAATTGGCTGTTATCGGCCCAAATCCTGGTGCTTTCGGCCGTGTTACTCAGACAGGCTCCTAGGCGCTTTGCTTGATCGAATGTGCGGGTGATTTGATACACTCATCTGTCGGGCACAAGGGGCTGCCGTGGCGGAATCTGGTATGGGTAGTCGTTCACATGCCTCAACAGCCGTTGTCATTCGTGCCTGTACTGCCTACGCCCGGGATTGCGGCGGGTGCGGCCTGTTCCACCTGTCATCATAGAGTACGTTGCACAAGCCTTCAGGTGTCCAAAGAGGTGGAGCAACTCCATTCGTTCGCCGGATGGTACTAAGAATAGGATCTTGTTGGAAGAAGGGACCGAAGTTCCACCGGAGACCGATAGATATCATTTGGGTCAAAAAGCAACGTTAGAAACGCTGGCGAGACAAGCGAGTGAGCGCGAACTAGTCTGGCAGAATAGCTATCTTCAGTGGAAGGTGATCTATCCAAGATGAGCAAATGGATTCGGAAGTCCGTTGAGGGCATATTGTTCGTGGCTCTATTCGGATTGGTCATGGCTGTGATCCAGTCTCCGACGTATGCGGCACAGACCGACATTGAGCTGTGGGTAGTCGATACCCAGTTTGCACCAGGGGAATTCGACGCGTCGCGGGCATGGCTAGAACAGTGGAAAGATCAGTTTAACGCAAGCAACCCCGATATTAGGCTGACAGCATTTCCGGCAGCGATCTCAGAGGAAACCGTGGCAGTACGCATCGCCGCGGGTAATCCGCCGGATATTGTCCACATCTCCTCCAATGTGCTTAGTCGATGGATTGCCGGTGATCTGCTGGGCGGGCTCTTGCTGCCCTTGGACCGATACTTCGAGCGTTCTCGGTTACGAAATGCCTTTATTCCCGACGTGATCGACATGGCTCGATACGGCGAACATATACTGGGTATGCCCTATGCCTTGCAGATCATCTTCATGACCCGAAATCTCGATGTGTACGATAGATCGGGGGTGGCTGAGCCTCAAACGTGGGAGGAACACGTTGGTGTTACCCGGCGTTTAACCCAATATGGCAGCGAGGGACAGGTATTGCAGTGGGGACACGGCTGGTCAGTGAGTGCGGCGGCCATTGTCTACTGGCTCGATCTAGGTTTGCGTCAGCTTGGATATGCGGATGGCATGATCCCCCAAACGGCCGGGCAGGCTCGCATATTCCATGACGACTCCATCAAGACTCTCTCCTACCTCTTTGATCTTTGGTCCCTCGGACCCCAGTTGGTCAGCCAAGGGCGTTCCGGGAACAATTTCATCGCCGGAAGGACTGCCGAGGTTATGGGCTTCGCCAATGCCGTGCCTCAGTTTCAACAGATGCTTGAGCGAGGAGATAACGTAGTCTTTCGCCGACTTCCCGGCCCTGGCCCAGACACTGACGGAGTATGGATTAACCCTTGGGTATACTCGATCCTATCGTCAACAAAGCATCCCGACGAAGCGTGGAGAGTACTTGAAGATCTTACTTCGGCTCAAGCAAATAAGGATTACCTGATGACCGCACATCAAGTACTTCCGGTACATCGAGCCCACTTGACCGACAGAGATATTCTCTCACGCCCGATGACGAAGGAACTCATTGAGATTCTGTATACGCCGATGTACAACTACGGTCCCAAGCACATTCTCATGACCTCGTGGCACACGCTAACCGGGCAACCTCTCCTTCAAGCATTGAACAAGGAGATGGGCATGGAGACAGCTCTTGAAGTGGCCCAAGAAACCTTGAACACCCGTCTGCGGCAACTCATGGGTGAGTAGTCGGGGCAGCAGAAATGGACGAACGGAGATGTGATTCTCAGCTCAACGGGTGAATGCCACACCGTCCGAGAAACCCCGGTCCGTTTCGGAGACGGGCTTTTCCAAGGCACAGGGCGCTGCCCGTATTCACTCTTGGAACAGCCCGTCTATCCTTGGATCACTGACAGAGCACGCTAGCGCAGGTGAACTGTTGGCGGGACGGCAAGGCACCCATCGCAGCGCCATGCATCGCTACAGGCAGCGATCGGAGCGGCAAAGGCAAGCACACGGGCGGGGAGAGTATAACTCTTACTGTGCTACGGAGGGTTGTCGGGATCCTTTTTTCGCGGGTAGCTCTTGACATCACGGCCCGTTTTGGCATATACTTTGTGTGCACTGGTTGAGGCGGCATAGCCAAGTGGTAAGGCGGAGGTCTGCAAAACCTCTATTCCCCAGTTCGAATCTGGGTGCCGCCTCCATCATCTTCTCCTGTTTGGCAGCGCAACAAGATGAGGGGAAGTAGATCAGCTGGTTAGATCGTCACGTTGACATCGTGAAGGTCGGAGGTTCGAGTCCTCTCTTCCCCACCACGGAGCGTCGCCCGGAAGTCATCTTCCAGGCGGCGTTTCTTTTTTCGTTTGCACTGCCCATCTACTGTGTATCGCGAGACTGTCTACTGCCATCCGATCCATCGCCTCGGCAATCGCTTCGTCTTGGCAGGCCTAGGGGCCGTACAATTGGAGGGTGTGCGGACATTCTCATGACCGAATTGGCGCGGGGGACGGTGACACTGTCGTGCTGGGCGCGATGGGTCTGGAGGTGTGGTAATCGAAGGGTGGGGTATGGGTTCTATTTATCGCGGTATGAATGCAAGGAGCGTGTGTGGCAGTGGTCTGGGAATAAACCCACTGTCGCGATCTTGCGGGTGCCGCTACGTACCGTTACTCTGCCGGACATCCCCTAAGGGCTCGCTTCAGCCATCCATAGCCGATGCGTTCTTGTTCCAGTCGTACACGCTCACCGAATACATCGTTTCGCAAGTCATCAAAGAGCTCGTATTCGGCATCCGTAAGCCGAGTGGGTTCACCGTGGTAACGCTTGGCCGCCGCCTCTTCTACCCAGAGTTCTCGATGTGCTTCCAGGGTCTGCCGATCCATCAGGAAGGAGTGTGTGTCGGGGAAGATCGCCCGGAACTGATCGAGAATGCCGAACCCATGGGTGTCAATATCGCCCCAATACCAGATCTGGCTTCGGCGCAACCAAGGAATCTCCGCCAAACGATCCAGTCCGTAACCCAGCCCGAAGATCACCAGGCTTTCGGGACAGTCCGGAAACGCCAGGCCGTTAATGCGGTTTTCAGTTACAAATGCCCGGCGGACGGGCAAGTTCAGCTGCGCCACCTCATCGATGGGCGCGCTGAGATCTCTTAAACCTGCTATGTAGAGACGTGGATCTAACAACCTGAAGCGCAACGTCACCGGTTCAGAACGCAAACCGTACCGTCGGTTGAAATTGGCAACTCCCGTGGCTGAAGGGTCGATCTGCGAATCAGGCAGTACCGGATCGAGCAGCTCCATGAGCAAAGAGCGGCGGTTTTCGATAAACTTCGTATCCACGCCCGGGATATCCAGTTGCCTGAGGTATAGATTGGAACGCGGATGGGCTACAAACCAATCGAGCACTGCCAAAAGACGGTCCCACTCCCCCTCATGGCTGAGCACTTTGAAGGGGTAGCGCAGGACCCACGGCTTCAGTGTGTGGTAACGTTCCAAAAGACGATTGGCCAAGGCTTCAATTCGATCAGCTTCTCGGGCTCGTCCGATAAATCGGAGTGCGTCGGACTCCGTGGGGAAGACGGCGGCGATCGGAATCTCGTTGCTCCCTTGGACCCGATTGCGCACCTCCATCCACCTCAGGTCGTATCCGTATCCTATACTGTCTCTGTCTTTTTCACGTAAGGATTGGATCCAGTCCATAACCTGTCCAAACCGGTTGGCTATGTCCCGGGCGGTGGGCCGCTTCAGCCTTATATCAAGGGGAAAGACAGACTCACCGCTCAGGCGTGCATTGAGCAGCTCTCCGCGCTCCCACTTGCGCAGAAGGACGTGCCGTAGGTCTTTGGGAGTGCTCCAGCTCATAGGATCTCGACCCCCGCTTTAGCGATCTGACCGTACGCGGCCTTCTCCGCTTGATACTCCTCAATGGTCAGGTTACGGATCATGGAGTTGCGGTCATCTTGGTTGTACACGAACGCCACACTTGACACGAAAGGCTCGATCACGTGAATCTTCTGCAAGGGCGTCACCACGAGCAGCTGCAAGTTGAGCTTCCGGAACAGTTCGAGCGCGTAGCGGGCAGACTCATCAGAGCCGCGGCCGAAGGCTTCATCAATCACGACAAAGCGGAAGGAGCGGGAACGCTTCGAACTCGACTCCAATCCGAACTGGTAGGCCAGACTCGCGGCCAAGACCGTGTAGGCCAGCTTTTCCTTCTGCCCGCCGGACTTTCCGCCTGTATCGGTGTAATGCTCGTACTCTGAATCGTCCTCACGCCAGCGTTCGGAAGCGGAGAAGACGAACCAGTTCCGTACGTCAGTCACTGTCCGTGTCCAGCGCTTGTCGATGTCGGTATAGCCCTCTCTGCCCTGGAAACGCTCGATGATGGCTTTCACTTGTGCAAACTTCCGTTCGGAGTACTGATCATCTTCCGAGGCGGTTAACGCTCCTTCGGTGCAAGCTCTGAGCGCTTCACGGAATTCTCGCACTTCCATGTCAGGTGTTTCCTCAGCCTGCAAAACGATGTACCGCTTGTGGTTCGGGTTGTAGTCGATACTGTACAAGGACTCGTTGATGCGGTCGACCCGTTCGATGATCAGCTCCGCTTCGCGGTTCAGATGGGCCTGGAAGTTGGCTACCTCCCGGATCGTGTTCCTGCGCAACAACTCACGGAAACGCGCCTCAAACCGCGGCAGATCGTCTTCCAGCAATCTCTGCAGCAGTGCTCGGTACTCAGCTCCTGCCTCAACGCTCACATCCATTTCTTGGGTCTCAAGCGGCCACTCACGTCTGAATTCGCCCATGGCCTTAATGATGCGCTCGCTGATCCTTTTGAGGCGAGCGGCCTCTGTATCGATGCGCGCCTGCAGCCATTCACGCATCTCACGCTGTACATTGTCTGCTGATTCGATCGTTATCCTCCGTGTCGGTACAGCCTCTTGGCGCAACTCCTCAAGCCTGGGAAACAGGGTGCGAAGCTGCTTCGCAGCCCCGGCCAGCTCTCTTTGCGCTTCTTTCAACTGCTTACGGGCAGTCTCAAGGCGTTCAACGCGCCTCGAACGCTCGTCACGCAGCCCCAAAAGGTTGTCACCGGTCTGCTGTATCTCGTCCTCCAAAGTGGCGAGCTGCTCCTTCAGGGTGCGCAAGCGGTCAGATGCGGCGGTCAGTGCCCGAAGTTCTTGTTCGAGTCGCTCCTTCTGTAAGGCTGAGCTTCGCCAGTCGATCTCCTCAAAGTTGCGAAACCCTTCGAAGCGGATCAGCAGCTCGGAACGGTCACGCAAGGCTTTTTCCGCCTTCTGAGCTTCGCCGTATTCCAGAGCGACATCCTGCATCCGGCGCTCCAGGCTCCGGGCCCGTTTTTCGAGGGCCTCGATCTTCCGCTCATTGCTCCAGCCGAGGATATAGCGGGTCCGATCGTCTATTGCGTAGCGGTCATCCTTCTCGTGCCGCCCATCTCTGCCCTTGATCTGCCCGGCGCGCGTAATGGCCCGCGGCTCCCTTCGGAACCGATTCAGATCACGACAGCAGGCATAGTTGAACCTGTGGGCCAGTTCCTGTTCCAGCCAAGTGTAGAACTCGGTGTCGTGGCGAATGGAGATCTTGCGTACGACGGAATCGGGATGAAGCTCGGGAATGGCTGGATCACGGGGCACCCTGGCCCGGTAGTAGATCAAGCGTCCCTTAAGATGCGTACGGTCAACCCATCCCGCAACTGCCTTATAGTGGCGGTCAGCCACCAGAAGGGAGAGTCCGAAGTTGTGGAGCAGCCTCTCAATGGCTCCTTCCCACTCCTTTTCGTCGTCACGCACCTCGATTAGCTCGCCGATAAAGGGCACTTCGTCTTCTTCCAGATCGAGTGCCGCGCACAGCTCCCTGCGCAGGTGCAACATGTGGGAGGGTATGTTGGTGGGACGGCTGCGCAAGGATGTGATCTCGGCTTGAACTTGGCCGTAGTCGTCACGCACCGTTTTCAAGGCGACGGCAGCTTCGGTTATAGCATTTTGGGCCTCGGTGCGTTCATCCTCCAGCCTGGATCTCTCAGCTTTGGCGGCGCGCAGATTGGCCACAAAGCCGTCGGAATCACTGATCCGGTCAAGATCCAAGTCATGAACAAGGCCCTGGTATTCCCGAGAGCGCTCCTCACGCCTTCTCAGCTCAGCCGTCAGCTCGCTGATGCGGTGCTCGAGCTGGGCGATGCGTTCACCGCCGCTCTCGGCAATCGCCCTTTGTAGCCCGTCACGCTGATTCCGTTGCTCTTGCTGGGTTCGCTCCAGACCGTCAATCCGCAGACTGAACCGCTCGATCTCATCGCCGAGTCTTTCCAGTCGCGCCTTCAGCAGATCCGCCTTCGTGAGAGCAAACCAAGGAATCAAGGCCTCACGACAGCCTCTAAGCTCCTCACTTTTTTGAGTGGCTTCGTCGTATCGCTGTAAGTCTTCCGTCAAGGGCCGCAGCATCTCGATCTGCTTCTTGGCCTTCAAGACGGCGCGATAGGCCTTGTCCAGGTCGTCGAAATGCCTGATGAGCGCTTCTATGCGTTCTTCTACGGGGAAGGCTTCAATCATATGCTCGCGCACGAAGTCAGTCAGATTTCCTACGGACTTCATCGAGACCGTCTGGTGGAAAAGCTCAAGCGCCTGCTCGCTGTCAATGCCCAAGAGGCGGCGAAAATGCGCACCGTACTGAGGAAAGTGGTCGAAGACCTTCACACCGGACTCATTGCGCAGGCGTCTGCGCAGATCGGAAAGGTCCGATCCGAACCCGGTGAAGTGCTCGGCGATGGAGAGCTCTTTGTCGGCGACAACGTAAAACCTATTCGGCTGTCCTTGCCCATCGGGTTGCCAAAAGACTTGCGCCAGGGTGACGTGTTGCTTGTAGCCGGCATTGCGGAAGTGGCCCAGGATCACCGAGTACGAGTTGTGGTCGCGCAGGGCGATAGGTTTGGCGCTCAGCCGGTCATCACTGCGCGCTGCTTTATAGTAGCCCAGGACATAAGAGCGTAGCGTGCGCTCGCCGGCCTCCGCCCCGGCGGCCTTGTTGTAGGCGACCCGGTGGGCGGGAACCAACAGGGTGGTAATGGCATCGACAAGCGTGGACTTCCCCGAGCCGATGTCCCCTGTGAGCAGGCTCGTCTGACCGCCCGGCTTTATGGACCAGATCTTGCCGTGAAATGTCCCCCAGTTATACACTTCAAGGCGATCGAGGCGGAAGCCGGCCTCTGTGAAATCGACAAATTCCAGAATGCTTTGCTCCATAGATCACTCATCCCCATCCATCGCCAGCTCGCGGTACTGAGCAAGCTTGCGCTCAAAATCCGAGAGCCACTGGGCATCGACAAATGACGCAATGATGCGCTGGACTTCAAAACGATCCTCGTGCCCTTTCAGGCGCCGTATGAAGCCCATCTCCACGATCTGGTTGATGTCTCGGTCGATCCGCCGCATGAATCGAACCTCGTCGGCGGTCTCCGGCAAGAAGAGGCGCAGCGTGTCGGCAATCTGATCCCGGGTGAGGATCAGCCGGGGATCGCCGCCCGCCGTGTCATGCTCCGCCAGCTTCTTTCGAAGCAGTGCGAGAAGCAGGCTGACATGATACCCGAGCTGCCTGCGCGCTACAAGACGGGGCAACTCTTCTTCCTCGACCGCTTCGATCTGGCGCAGATAGGCGTATCCTTCGGCATCGCTCAAGAAGAGTTGCAGACCGAGCACGCCGACATAGTCAGAGACCTGAGCATGAAGGCGAAGGAGGATTTCCCACAGATGCGGTTGTTGTGCTTTATAGAGGACTCCCTTCATGAGGGCAATCAGTACGAGGGAGAGCTCTCTTGGGGCTGGTCCCTCTTTAAGGGCGTCGGTCACGATGACAACACTCCTACTACGAGGACTCGGTGCGAGTTGGGAATTCTACGAGGCACCTTCGAGCCCTACACGCGGTGCCTATCGGGTTCCCGGGTATCGATCGTCGTCGCGCAGGAAGACGACCGAGTGCAGACGTGCCTTGCGCAGTCGGCCTTCGCCGTCAACCCACTCGACAGTGATGAAGCGCGTCTCGTCGGTCACACTCTTGCCTTCGCTGGCCAGAGAGAGCCAGGCCACAAGCTCGGTCAGGCCTTGCTCTAACGGATAGCGCTGCAACAACTCGTCGAGACCGATTCGCGGACGACTCATCAGTTCTCGACGCAGTCTGCTGCGCAATCGCTCTTTGTCCACATGGACTTGGTCGAATAAGAGATCAACCGAGACGTCAGCTTCACCCTCATAGACCGACTCGGACTCCACGCTTGGTTTGAACGGAGGCTCGTAAAGCGGCCGGTCCATACGAAGCTCGATCGTCGGGCTCAAGTCGTCAACGTCCATGAGTAGGTCCGTCAGCTCGCTGCCGCGCAGCGCTAGCGCGTGTTCCTCGATCCCGCGCAAAAGCGTCATGATCCGCTTGTTCTCGAGCAGCGCTTGTTCATCGAGAAAACGGCGCAGCTGCTCGGAGAGTCTGGCCACGGTCCTCTGTGCTTGCTCCCCGGCGGTAAGCCAATCGTAGTGAATGGTGCGCAGGCCGGCATCAGGCCGCAGATCGGCCACCTCTTCCAAGCCAATGACCATGTTCAATAGATGGGACAACTCCTCCTGACGTTCGGGAGACATGAGGAAGTCCCAGAAGGCCTGGAAGCTGCGGCCTTGGTCGGTGTCGGCAATCAGGTCGTGCTCGGCAAAGACGTCTTCTAAGACCTCTCTCTTACTGCCGTCCCAGGTAGCAATGCGTTCTCGCACCTGTCGATCCAGGTCGCGGAAGTTCTGCTCTACTTGGCGGAAATCACTGAGGAGCGCATAGGCCATCTGGACAACCTGTAGGAAGCGCTCGCGCAGTTGGGTTGGCTCCAGGAATGACAACTTCCCTTCGGAGATCCGGGCGATTTCAGTGTCGATCTCCGCACGTTTGGCCATCAGCGCCGCAAGGCGGGCCTCAGGATCCGATTCAGTCCCCTGAACGATCTCGTTCAGTAGGTCAAAGATCAGCTTCAGGCGGGATTCAGCTCCGACAAACTGACGTTGTCCCAAGCCCACAACCCACTGAATGGCCTGTTCCGCAGCAGGCGTGAGATCGAAATGAGGTTCATCGGAATCCATGGGGTAGTATCTGCGGAGCCAGCCTCGTGACTCACTCGTCCATTCATTGAGATACTCGCTCGCCGGTCTGCGATACGCCCCTTCGCCGCGTCGCTCCCTGAGATGAAACAGGTAGTCATCCAATCTAGAGATCAACTCTTGTTCGGAGATGGCGCGCTCATTCGGTTCTATAAAGACCCAATGAAGGAAGCTGATCACAAATGGGGCCGAATCGGCTGCCAGCAGCCGCCAAGCAGGGTGATTGGCACGCAAGTTGACTAAGTGATCGTAATCCATGGGGCAAACAGCTCCCGTTTAACTCTGTGGCGGATTTTTCGGCGGCGCCTGTAAGAGACGTTCGTCCCTACGGCGTCATCGGTGTTTCCACGGACATGTCTTTTAAGTCTTGTTCCAATGACGGGTTCCTCAACACAACACCAGTTGGTCACATTATCCGTTTCCGGGCAGCTTCGTGATGCTGAGTGGGACAATGAAGATCCCGGAAACCGGAAACGCACCCACACTCGGGCTCGCAAACGCGAACTGACGTAGAACGCGGCTCTCGACCACCGGACGAGGCCCTTGGCGAACTCCAGAAGCCTCACTCATGAACCAAGACCAATATGGACTTGTGTTGCTGCTCGATCAGCATCGGCACTTTCAGTGCACTGGATGAACGGCTGCGGTACGCAACCGTATGCCCGGTGATGGGGGGGACGGCGGGAGCGCTCCCGCCTCCTACCCGATCTCTGCTTTTGCACTGATGCTCTACTTGGCGTCAGGTCCTGTCAGCGGGAGGCCTTGCTGAACCGAAGAATCCACCGCCCCGTTCTGACAGGTCTGTCAGGTTGGAGCAACAGCCTGTACAGGGAGTCTCCCCATGAGCCTTTCAGGCGGGCATCCTCCAGCGCGATATGCTCAACCCTGAGCAGTTGAAGTCCCTCACCGTGGAAGACGAGCGTGATATCACCCAACAACACCGTATCGCTGTCTACGATCCGCGGTTCCTGCGCGGACATGAGCGAAAGCACAAGATCAGTCGAAGGGGCGGACAGACTGAACTCGTCGACTACTTGTATCTCGGGACTTGTACCGCGCTCGAGTCGCAACGTGCGCTGCCAACTCTTGACGCCGGCAGTCCCGGGGTAAGCAGAGGCAATGTCCAATCGAAGCTCGGCGCTGAGCTCATCATTGCGATAGCTCACGTCCCGGGCTTGACAGGCTCTGCCGGCTTGCTGTTGCACGCCGTTGATCGTCGGTAGATTGTGGAAGGCTGATTGCATGGTCCAGATCTCGTAACGTTCTGATGAGAATGTCTTTCGGGTGTAGGTTTCAACTCCGACATCGATGACCACCGGGCGACCGTCCGCATAGATGACAAAATGTCCGACGTCATTGTGATTGTGGCTTTCGGCGTTGTGTCCCCCTTTGGCAGCCAAGTAGAGGCCTTGGTCCGAGCACACCTCACGGGCCGCCATGAACTGGATTTCAGGCAGCCAGACATCTTTGACAAACGGCGGCTTGGAAGTGGCTTTTTCTATTTGGGAGAAGTTGAAGACCGCGGGAAGCCGGCGCAGTAGCGAGTCCCCCAACCTGAATCTCTGCTCTTCGCGTGCATGATGCGCCCCGGAGCCCAGTGCGGACAGCAACGGATCGTTGATTCGCTGACCGTACCGATAGACCAGATCGGCCGGAATGGTGACGACGGCATTGCCGTCAGCGAAGTTGACGAAGTAGCGCCCACTGATAAACGAGCGATACAGATAACGCCCGATGTCTTGAATCAGTGGATCGTCGTAGACACAGATCCGGCCGTCGGAGGCGGAATGAAGAAGCTCCAGGCAGTCAAAGAGAGAACCCCCTGCCCGGGCCCAGTACGAGGGGCCTTCGTCACATCCGCCGTCTTTGGGATACGGCGCGAGGAAGTTGTCCAAGATGCGCAGTGCCTTGGCGATACCGGTCAGACGGCGGGAAGGATCTCCTTCACATATCAGTGCTGCTGACAGACAGTTCGACACACACCAAGGAGTCCAGTTGTTTAGCCGGCGGTTGGGGTTTGTCAGGCCCATCCACCAAAAGTCATCGCGCTGCAAGAAGGGGTCCAGAATTCTCTCCCGTACCTCACGGTGAATGCGTTCGCCGATCACAGGGCTGACTGCATCAAGGCGGGGCTGCAACAGATAAAGCCCCCAAACCAGGAGGGAACCCGTCTCCGCGGCGAAAAGATCGATGACCGGGTGCGCGGTATCGGGAAGCGGTTCGCTGGAGTAGGTATGGGCAGGTATCCCCCAAAAAGACTCCTCGCAGATGTGCCAGATGCCGTTTATGATCTCATCAAGAAATCTACCCTGATCTTCCACACACTCCGCCAATATCATGGCTTCGAGAGCCCGACGACGGGCGAAATGCGGCCTTTCGTATCGTTGCCGATCACCGTTACGCCGATACTCCATAAAAAGGGTGGCCGGTAGCGCGGGCCACGACCAGCCGATATACTCATCTGCTGACCGTACAAGGTCCCTTCTCAGTGTTTCGGGGATACGCTCCCAGGATTGTCTGTCTGTCACCTTCGGGAAAGGTGTATACTCCTCCCGGGGTATGATCACTCGCTCCAGATCCTCGACAGCGCACCACTTGCCAAGCATTAGTCCGCCCCCTGTAGACTTTCTCGTCCCTCTCGTCCATGAAAGAGCCATGCCGGGCCACCTTCAGGGTCGTCACCGGCGATGCGCCCCGCCACTCCCCTGGGCAGGCGGCGGTGCCAAAGCGCGACGTTGACCTGCCAACCTTCAGGAAGATAATCGCTGGCGATAAGTAGGGCGATACGATCCGCTTCGATTCCCCAGGCACGGCGGTCTTTTCTGTCCGGAGGATTCTCTCCGGTCCACGTCACATTGAGCTCCACGACTCGATTGCCATGGGCCTTGATCTTATCCAATTTGACATAAGGCAGTTCTTCTTGGGCTTCGTTTATCCTTGCAACCACGGCGTTTTTCTCTTCATCGGAGGCATCGCCCGGCCGTTGCGGCGTGGGAATAAGCCACACAACGACCAGGCCAATGCACACCAGGGCGACCAGAGCCCACAAAACACGCGACCAGAACTTGGACATACATCTCACTCCATCCGATCCGTCGGAGACTCGCTTGTCTTGGGTTATTCAGGACGAAGGCTGTCGCCTCCTGCCCCTTCGCTGCGTTGGCACAGTATAGTGTGTTCCGGTGAGACATATACTGTCCGCCAAGGAAGGGGTGTGCCCGGTGGGCGAGCTGACAGTCGCCACGACATCGCATCGAATCCAAGTGCGCCGATGCTTGGAGCAAACAAGACGTCTGATGTTGCGAGACGGGCTGCTTCTGCGGTGGAGTGAACAAGAGCGCGCCGCGGAGAGTCGCTTCGTATGCAGCTATGAGGAGACAGGGGATTCGGGATTCGAGATCCTTATCTACCATATCGCTTCGGCACTGGGCGGCATCATCAACGGTAGCTTCATAGAACAGTGGGTACCCAGACTCTTGAAGCGTGAGGGCATGGGACGGACTTCTTTGGATCGTAACAGGCTCCGGACTCGGGTGACCCGCTTACTGTTGACGGCGACGTGGATGGCAGATCATGAAACAACGGCTCAAGTGATGGAGTTTTTGGTCAACCATGATTTCATTCATCTGGAGGGCTTTGCCGATTTTCGGCTCGGTGAGTATGTGCAACGATCAGTCCCGCTGGTCACGCAGGCCATCGCGGAGTTGAACGGCGAATCCGTCTGCGGCGATATCGTACAGCTCTTGCGGTGCTTCGTAGAGTCGGCAGACAGCTACGTGGATCGGATCGATGTCTTTGTGCATCGCAGTGGACGTTTTCGCCTCATGGATGAGTCAGGGGACACCATTGATCACGGATACATGTCTCGTTACCTGTCAGATATCAGTGCGGACGAGGTTGATCTGGCCGATTTGCTTGTGAGTACATTGATCCTTCTCGCTCCCTTGGAGCTCCATCTATACTGCGAAGCGGATCTGCCTGTTGTGGATGTGATCAGAGATGTCTTCCAAGAGAGGGTTACCTTTCACCGGGCCTAGCAGGAGCCCGGTACATGCGATGAGAATAGATGAGGCAATACTCCTTATAGGGGGCGACGCCGGTTGCTGAGCGCCGAGTGGTTGGTACTGCCCGTGATAGGCGGTCTCATCGGCTACGTAACAAATGTCATAGCTATTCGCATGCTCTTTAGGCCCCGTCGTCCCGTGACCATCCCAGGCACAAGCTTTTGTTTCCACGGACTTATTCCGAGGCGCCATGCTGAATTGGCTCGAGCTATCGGGGACATCGTGGAAAAAGACTTGCTGCCCATCGATCGTCTGGTGGACATGTTTGACAGCCAAGAGTATCACGAGGTCATCGCCGGTAGCATTGCCTCTCATGTGGACAAGCGTGTCCGAACAGTGCTGCCTGATTTCATCCCCGTTGCGGTGCAAGATGCGATTGCCGGCTTTGTTCGTGACGCTGCGGGCCGCGAGGCCCATGAGATGGTAGCGGCGGCGACGGAGGGGATGCGAGGACGCCTGAAAGAGGATCTTCACGTCGGTGATTTGGTCTACGAGAAGATCATGGAGCTTGATCTCGATGAACTTGAGAAGATGGTGATCAGCATCAGCAAGCGGGAGCTGCGCTACATCGAGGTGCTTGGCGGCTTTCTCGGTTTCCTGATCGGAATCATACAGGCGGCTATCGTCGTTTTTTGGCGTTCGGGGTTGACAGGGTGACGGGCCGGAATATATAATGCCATCCATATAAAGCAAAGCGCGCGAAGCGATGATGAGGATCCGCGGGGAGAATAACGCTCGCAGAGAGGCCGGGCCGTGGGCTGAAAGCCCGGCTGAGTGCAGGTGACCCCGTAACCACCTCTGAGCTGTAGACCGAAAGGCTTAACGGGCTGATTAAGAATACCGGCAGCGGTCCGATATCATGCCGCACACAAGGCGGGCGAAGCTTTTTTCGTCAACCCGGGTGGAACCGCGAGGCATACTCGTCCCAGGAGTGCGCCTCGCTTTTTTGTTTGTCAGGGCCCGTATCCTCGGGCCCCCGAAATCCAGTTATCTTGAAGAGGGTGGATGAGATGTCGGTCGTAGTGCGGCTTCCGGATGGTTCACAAAAAGAGTTCGCCGCAGGATCAACGGCCCTTGATGTAGCAAAGAGCATAGGCGCTCGGTTGGCTCGGGAAGCAGTAGCGGCCAAGATCGACGGTCAGCTTGTTGATCTTAGCCATCCCATTGAAAATGATGCCGATGTGAGCATTGTTACCATGGACTCGCCCGAGGGGCTTGAGGTATTGCGGCACAGTGCGGCCCATCTGATGGCTCATGCGTTGCAGCGTCTTTTCCCCGGCACGCATCTGGCTATCGGGCCTGTGGTTGAGAATCGCTTCTACTACGATGTGCAGAGTCCGAGAAGTATTACCGGCGATGATTTCGCGGCTATAGAGGCCGAGATGGAAAAGATCGCCAAAGAGGACTTGCCAATTGAACGCCTTGAGGTCTCCAAAGAGGAGGCTGCCGAACTGTTTGCTGACGAGCCCTTTAAGCTCGAGATCATCGGCGAGTTGGAAGACGACGGTCCCATCAGCCTTTATAGGCAGGGCGATTTCGTAGACCTATGTCGGGGCCCCCACGTGCCGAGCACGGGGCGCATCAAGGCCTTCAAATTGCTGTCAGTGGCGGGTGCCTACTGGCGCGGCGATGCCCAGGGCATTATGTTGCAGCGAGTCTACGGGACTGCTTGGTCGAAGAAAAGCGAACTGGACGCCTATCTTCATCAGCTGGAAGAGGCCGCCAAACGGGATCATCGCAAACTGGGCCGTGAGCTGGATCTGTTCTCGTTTAGGGAAGAGGCACCCGGATTCCTCTTCTGGCATCCTAAGGGATGGATACTCTACCGTCTCCTGGAGGACTTCTCGAGACGGTTGCAGGAGGCCCGCGGGTATCAAGAGGTGTCCACGCCTTGGATTCTGCGCTCTACGCTGTGGCAGCGCTCCGGTCACTGGGACCATTACAGGGATGATATGTTCATCATCGACAGTGAAGACGAACCCATGTCCTGTAAACCCATGAACTGCCCGGCCCATTGCCTGCTCTACAAGAGCGAGCCCAGATCATATCGGGATCTGCCCATCAAGCTGTCGGAGTACGGACCTCTGTCGCGCTTTGAAGCCTCGGGTACGCTTCACGGGGCGTTGCGGGTACGGGGTTTTCATCAGGATGATGCCCATCTGTTTGTGCGCGAGGACCAGATTACTGAGGAGATCAAGGACGTGCTGGAACTGGTCGATGTGATCTACAGCACGTTTGACATGCCCTACAAGATCAAACTGTCGACCCGGCCGGACGATTTCATGGGGGACGAGGCTCTGTGGGACAAGGCAGAGGCATCGTTGGTTGAAGCCCTTGAATCGCTGGGGCGAGAGTATGAACTCAACCCCGGTGACGGCGCATTCTACGGACCAAAGCTCGATTTTGACGTCACGGATGCCATAGGACGTACCTGGCAGTGTGCCACCGTACAATTGGACTTCCAGTTCCCCATCCGTTTCGATCTGACCTACGTAGACGCCGACGGTGAGCACAGACGTCCCGTCATGATTCACCGGGCCATCCTGGGGACGCTTGAGCGTTTCATAGGGGTGCTCGTGGAACACTATGCGGGAGCTTTTCCGGTCTGGTTGTCTCCTGTGCAGGCCGTGGTCTTACCGATCAGCGAGAACCATGCTGACTATGCGGTGGAGGTCGCCAAAAGCCTGAAGGCGGCTGGGATTCGGAGCGAACTTGATGACCGAAACGAGAAGATCGGTTACAAGATTCGGCAGGCCCAGCTGCAGAAGATCCCCTACATGCTGGTGGTGGGTGACAAGGAGAAACAGGATGGCACCGTAGCTGTCCGTCGGCGTGCGGGAGGAGAGCAGGGGACCGTGTCGGTCGACGGGTTCATCGCTCAAGTGAAGGCGGAGGTCGCGGAACGCAAGTAATGTTTGACCGCCACTACGAGGCGTGATATGATGTGCCCAAAGCAGAAGCCAGCCGCTTCTCACCCTGCAGCGCCCGATCGGTTGCTGGCAGGTGTTTGGATAAAAACGCTTATGTCACACTGTCTTCAGTGGGGCTGAGACTTGGTGTTTTTAGCGAGCGGCTTGCCGCTCGCTTTTTATCTGCCCTGACGCGGATAGGCGGGGCAGAGCGGATGGAGGTGTGGATCGCTATGGCAAAGATGAAGACACATAAAGGAGCAGCGAAGCGTTTTGGCAGGACTGCCAGTGGGAAG
The DNA here is from genome assembly GCA_050945315.1 of Limnochordia bacterium. Lineage (GTDB taxonomy): Bacteria > Bacillota > Limnochordia > DTU080 > DTU080 > DTU080. The sequence goes on from JBMNSS010000017.1 coordinate 16,500, forward strand.
TTCCGTCGGGGTAAAGCTTTTCGCAGCCACCTTCTGGGTTCGAAAACGGCGAAGCGCAAGCGTGGTTTGCGTCAGCCCGGTCTGGCAAGTGACAAAGATGAGAAGCGCATCGCCAGAATGCTGCCATACGCCTAGGGGCGCGTGAGAAGCTGATAACCTGTCTAAGGAGGTAACCAGAAGATGCCACGGGTAAAAAGTGCCGTAGCAAGACGGCGGCGTCACAAGAAGATCCTCAAGCTCGCCAAAGGATACAGAGGGCACCAAAGCAAGCTCTTTAGGCCGGCCAACGAACAGGTCATGCAATCGTTGATGTATGCCTATCGAGACAGGCGAGTCCGCAAACGGGACTTCAGACGGCTGTGGATCACGCGGATCAATGCCGCTTGTCGGGCGAACGGCATTTCCTATAGCCACTTCATCAATGGCTTGAAGCGGGCCGGGATACAGGTCAACCGCAAAATGCTTGCAGATATGGCGGTTAACGATGCCGCGGGTTTCGCCGGTCTAGTTGATATGGCCAAAAGCCAGCTCGCTTAGGCGACATGAGTATCTCCAGCCCTTCCAACAGCAGGATAAAGCGTGCCCGAGCTCTCTATGGTCGTAAGCACAGGCAGGTGCGCGGTGAGCTCTTACTTGAGGGGGGACGTTCCATATCCGAGGCCTTGGGGGCAGGGGCGCATATTGTGAGTTGTTTTTATACGGATGCGGCTCTGGGGCGCTGGCAATCGCTGTTGCAGGAGCTGGAGCGAGACGGTACTGAGTTGATCTCCGTGACGGAGAGAGTAATGGAGACACTTGGCGATACGGTGACACCCCAGGGATTGGTGGCCGTCGCTGCCGCGCCGGCAGAGGCGGGACCAAGTGTCTTTGCGGAAGAGCGTCTGGTTTTAGTGGCTGATCGCATAGGCGATCCGGGCAATTTGGGGACCATGCTCCGCACTGCAGCAGCGATCGGTGCCGCCATGGTTCTCACTGCAGGCTGTGTGGATTTCACGGGACCCAAGGTGGTGAGATCCAGTGCGGGAGCCATCTATTCCATCCCGGTATGGAGCAACGCCCGCCACGCAGAGGTAGTCGCCGAGGCCCGTGCTGAGGGGTATCGCCTCGCGGTGTGCGATGCGTCGGGTGCGGTGGCCCACTATGAGGTGGATCTAACCGGGGCTGTCGCTGTCGTGGTGGGCAACGAGGCTCATGGTCCGGCACCGGATTGGCAGGCGGCGGACCATGTTTTTGCACATATCCCGATGCCCGGCAGAGCCGAGTCGCTCAATGCCGCTGTAGCTGCGGCTATAGTCTTATATGAATCACTGCGCCAACGCAGAACGGATCCTTGTTAACGAGTTGTAAACGCCACAGCGGTATGATATAATGAGGCCAGCACACCCGGAGACTAACTGAAAGGGTGGGGTCCAAATATGTCTGCCGCTGAGTTGTTTTGGAAGATTTTTGAGGCAACTGGTTCCGTGGCCGCATATCTCCTTTACAGACAACTGAAGGTACAGGCCAACTAGGACCCCGGGGCGTATCAAAGCGTGTTATTGGCGCGCCAAAGGCAATGAAAGAGAAAAGTAGTCCGGGCACAGGAGTCACAGGGAAGAGGGTCAGAGACTGAGAGCCCTCCGACGTACCATCCGGATGAAATTCACTCTCGAGCTATCCGCTGAACACCGGTAGGTAGGCGTAAGTAGGCGGTATCGGTGGCCCACCGTTACATGGGCAGGCTGTGTCTCAAGTTCAGGCCGGCAAAGGGTTGTGCGCTGTGCGCTTCATACATAGCGTAGCGTACGACTGAAAATAGGGTGGTACCACGTGAGAGCTGCTTTCGTCCCTTCGACGAAAGTGGCTTTTTTGTATTTGAGCCTTGTTGCGTGAAGAAGAAAGCAGGTGAATCAGACTGTGCGTGAACAGATCGAGCATATAAGACGCACCGCAGAAGAGCGGATTGCTCAAGCCACATCCATGTCGGCTCTTGACGCAGTGCGGGTTGAGATTCTTGGCAAGAAGGGGAGGCTAACCCAGCTTCTGCGGGGGATGGGATCACTGCCTGCGGACGAACGTCCCGCTATGGGGCGTCTGGTCAATACAGTCCGTGATGAGGTGGAAGAGCTTCTCCAAGCGCGGGGAGCGGCTCTTCGTGAAGCTGCTTTGGAGGAGCGCTTGAAAGCCGAATCGGTGGATGTTACACTGCCCGGCCGTCTGATCCCCAGAGGAGGCCGACATCCCTTAACCCTGGTATTGGATGACATCAAAAGGATCTTCATCGGTTTGGGCTTTGAAGTGATCGAAGGGCCAGAGGTGGAGACCGATTACTACAATTTCGAGGCTCTCAACGAACCCAAGCACCATCCTGCCCGGGACATGCAGGATACCTTCTACATCACGGAGGATCTGCTACTGCGCACGCAGACCTCACCGGTTCAGATAAGGACCATGGAAAAACAAGATCCGCCCGTGCTGATGATCGCACCGGGCAAAGTGTACCGGGTGGATGCCGCGGATGCCACACATTCTCCCATGTTCCACCAGGTCGAAGGTCTCTTGGTCGATGAGCATGTCACATTTGGGGACTTGAAGGGCATCTTAACAGTGGTCATCCGGGAGCTCTTTGATCAGGATCGTCGTGTGCGATTTAGGCCGAGTTATTTCCCCTTTACGGAGCCGAGTGCCGAGGTCGATGTCTCCTGTTTTGTCTGCGCGGGCGAAGGATGCCGCTTGTGCAAGTATGAGGGTTGGATTGAGATCTTAGGTGCCGGCATGGTGCATCCGAAGGTGTTTGAGGCCGTAGGTTATGATCCCGAAAAGGTGACCGGTTTCGCTTTTGGTCTCGGGGTCGAGAGAGTAGCGATGCTGCGCTACGGTATCGAAGACATGCGGCTGCTCTATGAAAGCGACGTCCGCTTTCTGCGCCAATTTATGTAGGCCGGTGGCTCAAAAGGGGGATTAAGCGATGCTTGTGCTGTTGAGTTGGCTACAAGAATACGTGGACGCTCCTTGGCCTGCACAGGAGTTGGCGGAGCGGATGACCGATCTGGGTCAGAAGGTCGAGAGCATCAGACGCCTCGGTGCAGAAGTCAGTGGAGTCGTTGTCGGTCGGATAGAGGCCGTGGAACCTCATACCGAAAGGGACCACTTGTTCGTATGCCGCGTCGATGTGGGCGATCGTCAGATCACTCTCGTGAGTGGGGCACCGAATCTGAAGCCGGGGATCAGAGTTCCCGTCGCCCTGCCCGGAGCGCGGGTTGTCGGAATTGACGAGCCAGTGAGTGTTGTGGAGTTTCACGGCGTGAAATCCTACGGAATGCTCTGCGCTGAAGACGAGCTGGGGATTTCGGATGATCACTCCGGGGTAATGGTTCTTCCTGACGACACCGCGGTAGGAAGCGATATTGCCACGATGCTGCATCTCGGCGATGCCGTGATTGAGTTTGAGATTAATCCCAACCGTCCCGACTGTCTGAGCGTGATCGGTCTGGCGCGCGAAGCGGCGGCCCTCACCGGAGGGACGGTACGCGTTCCAAAGCCTGAGATTACGGAGACCGGTGATCCGGTGACTTCATCCGCTAAAGTGTTTGTCGAGGATTTTGACCTGTGCTCCCGCTTTTGTGCCCGCGTCATTCGTGGTGTCCGAGTGGGACCGTCACCTCTGTGGATGCAGCAGCGGTTGCGTGCCGCGGGGGTGCGGCCGATCAACAACGTTGTTGACATTACCAACTATGTAATGCTGGAAACCGGGCAACCTCTGCACGCCTACGATCTTTCTCTGCTCAAGGGCAGACAGATCATTGTTCGTCGGGGCAATCCCGAAGAGATTCTGGTCACCTTGGACGGCCAAGAACGCCGGCTCGATCCGGAGATGCTTGTCATCGCAGATGCTGAGGGAGCGGTGGGTATTGCCGGTGTCATGGGCGGTGAAAGCACTGAAATCAGGCCGGAGACTACTGATGTATTGCTTGAAGCCGCGCACTTTGACGCCATATCCGTAAGAAAGACATCCCGCAGACTCGGGTTGCGCAGTGAGGCATCGGGTCGTTTTGAGAAGGGACTTGATCCGCACCTGCCGCCCGTGGCGGCTGACAGAGCGGCAGAACTGCTTGGCCGGCTGTGTGGCGGCACGGTAGCGCCGGGGATCATAGACGTACACGGGGCTTTGGAAGGGCCTCCTGTGGTTGCGTTGCGGGTTCATCGCATAAACAAGCTACTCGGCACCACGATGTCAGTGGCCGAAATAGCCGATCGTCTTCGCCGTCTGGGGTTTGAGTCCGAGGAAGGCGAGGATCAGGTGCTGCACGTCTCGGTTCCCAGTTACCGTCGGGATATTGAGCTTGAGGCGGATCTCATCGAGGAGGTGGCACGTCTGTATGGCTACGATGCCATCCCCGCCACGCTGCCTGAAGAGATAGCCGGCGCAGGCTCTCAGCAACCCGAGATGCGCCTTTTGGATCAGCTCAGGGAGCTCTGCATCGGGGCCGGTCTCTATGAGACCATCACCTACGGCTTCATCTCGCCGCGGCATTTTGACCTCTTACGCTTTTCGTCGGACGATGGCAGGCGACGAGCCGTCCGCATCCTGAATCCTCTCACTGAGGATCAAAGCGTGATGCGCACAACCCTGATGCCTAACCTCATGGAAGCCCTGAGCCGCAATGCTTCCAGACAAAACGGCGTGGTGCATCTTTTTGAGATCGGCAACGTCTTCTTCCCGAAAGAGTGGCCGGTCTCATCACAACCGGAAGAACGTCGTACTCTGGGGATCGCCATGATGGGATGCCCCGTCAGCGCCTGGGCTAAGCATGAAGTCGACTTCTTCACTCTCAAAGGAATATTGGAAGTGATAGCCAAGACACTCAACATCGATCTTGTAGTCAGAGCCGGCGTGTGCGCGGGCCTCCATCCGGGACGTGCCGCGCAGATCGTCTGGAAGGATCGGGCCGTAGGCTTTTTCGGTGAGGTGCATCCTCTCGTGCAGCAAGCCTATGATCTCCCTGAAAGAGCATTCTACCTTGAACTCGATCTTGAGGTGCTGGATGCCGCCGGAGACCCGCCTCAAGCGGTGTCGCTGCCTCGTCATCCGGCCGTCTTTCGTGATCTGGCTCTCTTGGTGCCCGTCGACATGCCGGCCGAACGGGTTGTTCAGATCATCAGGCAAGAAGGAGGCTCCATCCTCGATGACGTCAAGCTCTTCGATATTTACCAGGGCAGGCAAGTGCCCGAGGGTTATCGAAGCCTTGCCTACTCGTGCAGTTTCAGAGCGGCTGATCGTACGCTGACCGATGAGGAGATCAACGAGGTCGTGGAACGTGTCAAGAAGGCTCTGGCGTCAGAGGGTGTTTCACTACGCGGCTAGATACATTGAGGGGGCGTCCGAGTGATGGTGATCGACTGGCAGATTCATAAGCAGGGTGCGGTCTGGTTTGAAGAGCGAATCGATGAGATCCTGGAGCAGATCGTCAAGATATGTGAGATAGAAGCGCCTACCTTTGCCGAGCAGGCTCGGGCCGACTATGTAGCACGTGTCATGCAGGGACTCCCGCGGGGAACCACGACGATTGACGACTGTGGCAACGTGCTTCATGTCTTCCGGGAACCTGAGGCCGGTCAGGGATCTTTGCTCGTGAGTGCTCATCTTGATACCGTGTTTCCGGCGGGTACTGACGTACGTGTTCGGCGTGAGGGCGAACGTTGGTATGCACCCGGCATCCGCGACAACTCGGCTTCAGTGGCGTTAATGATTGAACTGGCCCGATTCTTGGGCGAGATTGACTATCGCCCGAGACACGGTCTGGCCTTCGTGGCTAATGTAGGCGAAGAGGGACTGGGCAACCTTAAAGGAATGAAATACCTTTTTGACGAGGGTTTGGCCAGTCACTGGCCCGTGGGGGCCGCGTTGGTTTTGGATGGCACTCTTGGTAAGATCTGTTATCAAGGGGTCACCAGTCGTCGGTTCGAGGTGACCATTACCTGCGATGGCGGGCACAGTTGGTACAATTACGGACGCCCCAGTGCCGTGCATGCTCTCGGACGGTCCATTGCCCGGATCGATGCGCTTCGTCTGCCTACAAAGCCGCGGACCACGCTGAATGTAGGCGTGATTGAGGGCGGGGTCTCCGTGAATTCGATCGCGGGGCGAGCGCGTATGTTGATCGACATGCGATCGCAAGAATCACAGGCCTTGGACGCTGTCGATCGGGCCGTGCGCGAAGCCATTGTTCAGGCCACCTCGGATGATGACGTGCATGTCGAAATCAAGGTTGTGGGAGAACGGCCGGGCGGCAGTCTGCCGGAAGACCACCCGCTTGTACGAACTCACGCCGAGACGGCGGCGGCTCTGGGCGTTGAGGTCAACCCTTCGTGGGCGAGCACCGATGCCAACGTGCCGCTGTCGAAAGGGATCCCAGCCATCTGCATTGGCGTAGCCAGGGGCGGTGCGCTGCATTCGCCCGATGAGTATCTGGACACCACTTCGGTGTTGCCCGGATTGCGCTATGCCCTGGGAGCGCTGTTGGCCTTCAGCAGATGGGTTGAACAAGCGACGTGATCTGTCTTCTCTTGTCCGCCAGGGTCGATCATGTGCGGCGACAGTCGCGGCTGTCCTTGGTTCCTCGAACACGGCGTTGTCGCAGATGACATAGGGTCCGGGCTTCCGGCGCATCTTTCGTGAGCTGTGGCGGCGGTTGGACAGACTGGGTCTGCCACCGAAGACCGGCACCGGAGGTATGACCAAGTACAACCGCATACAGAAGGGATATCTCAAGGCGCACCGGATCGATGCTGCCTGTGTCGGTGAAAGCGGAGCCGAGGTTGTGTTGAACCCAAAGATGCCGGTTCCTACGATCACTGCTACGGAGCGCGGTTCCGGACAGATGTGCCGCGTGGACAAACACGGCTTTCCCCGCAGTAAGCCGAAGGTGATAAAACGCGTAAACGGTTTTCAAACCGGGGATATGGTCCGTGTGGTGATTGAGAAGGGGAAATACCGTGGCTTACATGAGGGTCGTGCAGCGGTCCGGGAGCGAGGCTGTCTTGACATAGTGACCCCTGCGGGTGAGAGAATCACGACATCATGGAAAAGACTCAACTTGCTGCAGCGATTCGACGGCTATACTTACGACTGTCGCCGCACTACGTCAAGTGTTTGAACGAAAAGACTGCCGCCGACCATCCGGCGCGAAAGCACCATGATTTTCGCTACGGCGATTCGGCGGGGTCGTACCATCCATGGTACTCCGCGGCGGATCCGATCACCAGTCGAAATCGCCAAAAAGACCGGTGAGGAGAACACCGTCGCTGTACGGGGTGAAACACTCAGCATCCTTCCAGGCGTGAGCAGGGGTGTCTTGTCACATCCCTGTATCCTCACACAACCTCAAGAGCATACTCCCGCTGATCATCCGGCGGCGTCGCACTATCGTCGTGAAGGGTTGTCTGTGGAACTTCGGGTCATGCTGCTTCGCAGGCAGGTCCTTGCGTTTCCTTCGAGAAGAGTGTCCTCATCTTTAAGCCCGGACCTGAGAGTCTCTGGCTTTGGGAGTGAGAGTGTTTTAGCGAACTTGGCCAACGACCGCGGACAATCTGGGGGGAATCACATGTCCACTGATGCACAGGGTGGCGTTAGTCGAGCGAAGGTTGTCATATGTGGCGAGGAACTCGTGCTGAAGGGTAGGGAGTCCGAGGCCTATCTGCAGCATATCGCTGAGGTGGTTGGTTCTCATATGGAACGCTTGCGGGATTTGCACCCGAATCTGGTTCGTCACCGACTTGCCCTTTTGACCGCCATCCATTTGGCGGATGAAGTGGAAAAGCTAAAGGCGGAGAATCAGGAATTGCTGCAGGCGCTGGAGGAGGCCCGCTGAGACGGGTGTCCGTCAACAAGGAGCGAACTCTGCTTTGATAAATCTGGAAATAGCTGCCGCCTTCTCAGAGATAGCCGAATTACTCGAGTTCAAGGGAGAGAACCCCTTCAAGATTCGGGCCTATCGCAGAGCGGCACATCTCATGGAGACTCTGAGTACCGATGTAGTCTCGTTGGTTGAGGCCGGCGAGGTGTCTCAGCTTGAGGGGATCGGTAGCGCGCTGGCCGCCAAGATCACGGAGTACGTGCATACCGGCAGAATGCAGGCGCTTGATGAGTTGCGCCGCGAGGTTCCTTCGTCACTTACAGAGTTGACGCGCGTGTCCGGCATTGGACCCAAGCTTGCGTCGCGCCTGTTTAAAGAGCTGGGCATACGGGACTTGGCGGGACTGGAGGAGGCGCTCGCTCAACAGCGTCTGCGGGGACTCAAAGGACTTGGTCCGAAGACTGAAGCTAATATCGCCACGGGCCTCAAGGAAATGGCCGGGCATAGGGAACGCAGGCCATTACCCGAAGCTTTGTCTATGGCGAACGAATTGCTGAGCGGATTGCGCTCGCTGTCTGTGGTCCACAGAGCCGAAGCAGCGGGTAGCATACGGCGCAGGCGCGAAACCGTCGGCGATGTAGATATTGTGGTCGCCACCGATGACCATGGGAGCGTCAGGCATTATCTTACTCACTTGACTTTGGTGGAGCGAGTGTTAGCCGGAGGAGATACTAAAGTAAGCGTGATGCTGCACGGAGGGTTGCAGGTTGATGTCCGGATGGTTCCGCCGGCCGCCTTTGTCAGTGCACTTCACCACTTCACAGGATCTCAGGCACATAATGTCGCTCTAAGGTCGTTGGCTCTGGAACAGGGCCTTTCGATCAGCGAGTACGGCATCCTTTGTCAAGAAACGAAGAAACGTTACGAGCCGCCCAGTGAAGAGGAGTTCTATGCGCTGCTCGGGTTGCCATACATTCCTCCTGAACTCCGTGAGGATGCCGGTGAGATCCAGGCCGCTTCGGAGGGGAGACTTCCCAGTCTGGTGAGTCGGGGCGATATCATGGGCGATTTGCACGTGCATTCCGATTGGAGTGACGGCGTGGCTACCCTCGAAGAGATTGCCCGCTCGGCGGCTGAACGTGGGTTGCGCTATGTGGCGGTGTGCGACCACTCACAGTCATTGGGGATAGCCGGAGGATTGACACCTGAGCAACTTGATGCCCGCGACGCAGAGATAGCCGCCATCAATGAGCGGGGGATCGGTGCCAAGCTCCTGGCGGGGGTTGAGGTCGACATTCTATCGGATGGTTCTTTGGATCTTCCTGATGAAGTGCTAAGAAGGCGAACGGTGGTTATAGCCTCTATTCACTCCGGTTTGCGCCAGGAACGCGCTCAGTTGATGCGGCGGCTCAAGGCGGCTATGGAGAATCCCTATGTACATATCATCGGCCACCCCACAGGGCGTCTGTTGGGACGCCGCGGACCTAGTGACATTGATCTTGATGAATTGATCCGGATCGCAGCAGCCACCAGAACGGCTCTGGAAATCAACTCTTCCCCCGATCGGCTTGATCTGGGTGCTGAGCAGGCGCGAAAGGCCGCCGCCGCCGGGGTCTTGATAGCCGTCAACACGGATGCACACGATATGTCCGAGTTGGACTATATAGAATACGGACTGGGTGTGGCTCGCAGAGCTTGGTTGGAGCCCGATTGCCTCTTGAACACCCGATCCTTGGATGACCTTTTACGGCAGCTCGTTGAAAAAAGCGACGGAGGGAGGGGGTGAGGCGTTGGATGAACGGACGCTACGGGTGTTAGAGTTCGACAAGATACGTCATCACCTGGCCGGGCACGGAGCATCCAGCCTGGGAAAGGAAATGGCGCTTAAGCTGTACCCGGCGAATGATCTGCGCCTTATTCGCGAGTGGCAACAGGAGACGACCGAGGCGGTTCGTCTGCTGGAGACGGACGCTGGTGTCCCCCTTGGCGGATTGCACGATATTCGCCCGTTACTGTTGCGAGCAGCTGCCGGAGGGACGTTATTGCCCGAACAACTGTTGGAGATCGCTGATACGTTGCGTTGTTGTAGATTACTGCGCGCATACTTGCTCCATCATGAGGGACACGTATTGGTCGGACTCACTGAGGGTGCTACGTCACTGCTGGCCGATCGCGCCCGTTCCATGGACACTTTCTTGTCTTTGGAGCAGGAGATCGGGCGGTGTGTAGGGCCTGAAGGTGAGATCGTCGATGCGGCGAGTCCCACCCTGGCTCGTCTTCGACAGCGGCTGCGCACATTGCAGGGGCGGGTGCGGGACAAGCTCGAGGCTATCCTGCGTGCTGCATCTACGCAGAGGATTCTACAGGACAACCTGATCACTTTACGGAACGGGCGGTATGTCTTACCGGTCAGACAGGAGTATCGCTCGTCGCTGCCAGGCATAGTCCACGATCAGTCAGGCAGCGGGGCTACGT
>JBMNSS010000018.1:0-26350 GCA_050945315.1 Limnochordia bacterium
AACACGCTGCTGCCACATGTTGCGTCGCTCAAGTCGAGTCATCCCGATAGCCTCCCATTTCATGCTTCTGGGATCATTATCCACCGGGGACGCCTGACTCGGAAGGTGTGTTACGTTTGACGCTTACTTAGCCCCGTTCCGGGTAGAAAAAGGGGCGTCCCTTCGGGACGCCTCTTTTTCGACTACAGCTTTATGTTGTCCAGGCTGAGATCTCGCAGATCAGCCATGACATTATTCTGCTCCGCTTCATACAGGCGCCAAATGACTCTCAGTCCCTGCAGGCTGCTCGGGCCGTCCGTGAGTGGGCGACGTCCGGTGTGGATGCATTCAAGAAAGTGAATCATCTCGTTTTGTGTGTGCTTGCCGGGGTCGGTCTCCATCAACAAGGTCTCTTTGCCGCCCTTGTGGAGGATCAGCTTGCGCCGAGCGGGATCGATCTCGAGCATCCCCTCGGTGCAATGGGCGTGGAACGCGTTGCGAAGCCGCGAACCTCTCGCTCCCCAGGTGCCGAAATGGTAACCGATTTTGCCTCCCTCAAACTCAATGGCCACATTGCTGGTGCCTTCCCGCTTGATCCAGGGTGTGCCGAAGTTGGTGCCGATGTGTGAACCCACGATCGGTTTGCCCAGGATCCACAACATCAAATCGATGTAGTGACATCCATGGCTGAAGAACTGTCCGCCGCCGGTGGGGTAGATGTTCCGCCAGTGATCGGCCGGGTATTTAGTAAGCTGCTCCGTCCAAATGGAGAGTTGGAACAAATCTCCGAAGGCCCGCTCGTCAAGGAGTTGTTTCATCCTGACCACGAGGGGATGGAAACGCATGCAGTAGGCAATCATCAAGACCCGATCTACTCTGGTAGAGGTCTCAATCAAATCGAGACACTCTTCTTCACTGTTGGCCATGGGTTTTTCCAGCAATACGTGCTTGCCGGCCTCAAGACACTCTTTTGCCACAGGATGATGGAGATGGTGCGGCAAGACTATGAGTACAGCCTCAACGTCATCGAGAACATCACGGTAATCGGTGGCTGCCTTGGCCCCCGGGAAAAACTCGGCAGCTTTCTCAGCGCGTTCTTTTATGATGTCTACCGTAGCCTTTATCTGCAGTGTATCGCTCAGCTCCGTTAACCCTCTGGCATGGGTTCCCGTCATACCTCCACAGCCTAGGATCGCCAGACTTACCTGACTCATTGCATGACCTCCTCTGATAACATACCAACAAGTCCGTGGCCAGATAGCGCCAAGAGCAGATTCGACAAGGGGGTGGGTCATTTCCTGTAAGTCCTTTGAGGTTCATCCCGGTCAACGTGCCGATATATATTCTCTCGATTCTATTTATTGGTTAACCGATATATAATGATGTCATCCAGGAACTAATAGAACCAAGACGCATGAGAATGGAGGTTCTTGCCCAATGGTCGAAAACAAACGCCGTCAGCTCTTATCTTATGTATTCGCAATTCCGGTGAGTCTTGTTTTTTTGTTGTCCGTATCCGCGTGTGCCACAACCCTCGAGATCTGGGACTGGTGGAGCCCGACCACGATGGGACAGGCCATCTCACTCTGGTGGGATCATGTTGAACAGCGTTTTGAAAAGGAGCATCCGGGTGTCAACGTGGAGATCATGTTTGTGACAGGAATGCCGACGAAGCTGATCACGGCGGTTGCAGCAGGGGTGGGACCTGATGTTACCCAGATATCCGTATCCTATGCCCGGGATCTTTATGAAAGCGGTATGCTCCTTAGCCTCAATGAATTCGTCAGCAAGACACCGAGTCTCAGTCAGGATCAGTTCTTCCCGTTTGCCCGCTTGTTCAACTCCAAAGACGGTGTAATCTATGCCGTTCCGCACAACGTCGACAACAACTCCCTCCACTACGACATTGATGCCTTCCATGAAGCCGGATTGGATTCAGATCCTTTGGCCATCGCCTCCTGGGACATGTTTCGCGATTACGTCCGCAAGCTGACACGGACCTCCGACGCCGGTCAAGTGGTCCGGGCAGGCTACCACACGAGCATTAACACAGTCTCCTTCCAGAACTGGCTATACGCCAACGGCGGCGATTTCTATAACAAGACCCACGACGGTTTTGTGTTTGCCGGTCCCCATGGTGTCGAAGCCCTAGAATTCCTCTTGGAACTGCAAGGTCACGGACAACTGGCTCCTTCCGGGACGGGTTTGGTCTTTGCTTCCCGTCGGGCGGCCATTGTGCTCGAATCGGGCTATGGAACACGCATTGTGGCCGAGAACCCTGATATGAACTTCGGTATGACCAGCCTTCCGCCGGGACCGCGGGGAAGTGCCCGGGCCGTGACGGGTTGGGTGAATATGCTGGCTATTCCGACCGGGGCCAAGAACCCTGAGCTGGCCTGGGAATGGATCAAATACTTCGCCGGTCTCGAAGGACAGCAGAAGTTCTTTGAAGTATATGGAAGAGCGGGGATACCGCGACTTGATTTTTTCCGGACACGAGCGTGGTCGAACTTCGTCAGAGAGCATCCGTTCGTCAAGATGCTGCCGCACTTGTTGGAGTCGGCTCGTGAGTATCCGTTTGTCAAATACAGAGATATCAACTCCATACTGACGGCCAACGTCTTTAACGCCATAGGACGGGGCGTGGCCCCTCAAGCAGGTCTTGAAGAGGCCCAACGACTCGGGAATCTATTGTTTACAGAGTGAGTTGACGATCATGAGACACATCATCATGGCTGATCTTGAAGGTGCGGCCGGGGTAGACAGATTCAGTCAAACCTACGCTGATGAGCCGTTCAAACGTGCCGCAATGCAACAGCTGACACGGGAAGTGAATGCTTGTATCGATGGCATTCATGCTGCCGATTCGCAGGCTGATATCTACGTTATTGACAGGCACGGCGGGGGAGGCATTGTGGCCGAAGAGCGGGATCCCAGAGCATACTACGCACCTTGGGGTGTTGCCCGTCGTGAGATCTTCCCGGATTACCGGGGTTTTGATACCTATCTCTACGTCGGGCAACACGCCATGGCCGGATTGGTCAACGCCCCGTTGTGCCACACCGATTCGTCTAAGCAGGTGGTCTACAAGCGCTTCAACGGTGTTTTCGTGGGCGAGTTCGGTATTGAAGCTTTGCGGGCCGGCAACCACGGCGTCAGGGTGATCTTCTTTGCAGGAGGTGACAAGGCTGTGGCCGAAGCCCGGGCTTTAGTGCCCAACATCGTCACAGTGACCACCAAGTGGGGCACCGGCTGGCAGAAGGCGCGGCATCTCTCAAGTGAGGAGGTCTGTCAGGCCATCCGGACCCGGGCGGCAGAAGCAGTGCGTCAATACGGGCGGGTTCAGCCTCTGCGAATGGATCCGCCGTACACGCATGAGATCCGCTTTGTCTATCCGAGGCAGTTTGGGCACATGAAGGTGGAGGGGGTTCGGGTGACGCAACTCGATCCTCACACGGTGTTGTTTCGATTTGACGATCTCGATCGATTACAAGTAGTCGATCTGTGACGAAAGGGAGTCTGTGGAGTTGAAACTAAACAGAGCGAAGATGCGTATGATGGCAGGTAAGCCCGCCGTGGGCACGGTCTTGGGCATGGGCTCTCCCGAGGTGGCCGGGATACTGGCTCGAAGCAAGTTTGACTTCCTCTTGCTGGACGCTCAGCACGGTGAGTGGGATTTGGAGAAGGCCGGAAAGGCCTTGTGGAATATCGGTGTGGGCGGTCACATCGGTATGGTCCGGGTGGTACAAAACGACTTCTTTGCCATAGGCTCAATGCTGGATCGCGGAGCGTTGGGTGTGGTCGTCCCCATGGTCGAGAGCGTGGAGGAAGCTAAGGCGGCAGTGGATGCATCACGCTACGCCCCGCAAGGGCGACGCTCGGTAGGCGGTTCATCGATGCGCCGTTGGCAGTCCGTCGGCAATGATGCCATTAACGATGAGATCTTTGTGGCAGTGCAAATTGAGACCCAGCTTGGCGCGGAGCGGGCAGTCGACATCTTGGCGGTCGAGGGCGTTGACGGTTGCTGGATCGGTCCTTCCGATTTGGCGTTGTCACTGGGTGTTGAAGAAGGTCATCCGATGCATGAAAAAGCGATCCTGCAGGTCTTGGAAGCCTGCCGGCAGACGGGGAAGATTCCGGGCATCTGCGGGGCCGGGCCCAAGAACAAGTGGCTCGAGGCCGGATTTCTCTTCGTCACCGTCGGCTCCGACAGTGGATGTATTTCAAGAGGGGCCGCCTCTGTCGTGCAGTCCGCCGAAGGTCCTTGGAATGCTTGATAATCGCCATTCAATGCATTGGAGTGATCAAAAATGTGCGCTCTGAGAGTGGTCATGTTGCGCAGGCGCCCGGGGGATATCGAAAATGAGATCTTTGGTCGGGCAGGGATTACAATAGATCCCGTCACTGCAGACGAGCTTCAAGAGGGCATTCCCGGACGGGTCTACAGCGCCGATGCCGTTTTGCTGTCCCAAGCCGCCGACCGCGAGTTTCTCAGCAAGCTCACGCAGTGTCGTGTCGTCGGCAGATACGGTCTGGGCTATGACAATATCGATGTCGAGGCCTGCACGGATTTGGGAATCGCGGTCGTTGTGCCCCGCGGCTATGGTGAAGAAGATGTGGCCGATCATTCTCTAGCCTTCATAGTCTCCTGGCATCGGCGCATCGTTCACTATGATCGTCTGAGACAGGCCGACGATCCACGCCGTCTGTCGAGCGACTTGCGGCGCCTGAGCACACTTGTCGTGGGGTTGTGCGGATTCGGGGGTATCGGACGAAATCTGGCCTCGAAGCTCAAGGCGCTGGGGATGCGGGTCTTGGCGTATGACCCCTATGTAAAACCCGAGGCTTTTGAGGCCCTGGGCGTGGAAAAGGCGGAATTTGACGATCTGCTTGCCCAAGCCGATGTGATTTCGATCCACTCGTCCCTCACTTCCGAGACCTATCATCTTTTTGATGAGGATGCCTTTGGGGCCATGAAGAAGAAGCCGCTCATTGTCAATACGGCGCGGGGATCGATCATCTCCACCGAAGCTCTGTTGAAGGCCCTGGATGAGGAACTGATCTGCGGTGCTTGTCTGGATGTGCTGGAAGGCGAACATGTGCCGGTGTTTAAGGCACATGTGGCAGAGTCTGAAGAGCAGGTGGCGGCCAGAAATGAGGCATTGGCCCGACTGCGCGCTCATCCGAACGTGATTCTGACCCCTTTGATTGCCTATCAGTCGACGACGGCCAAGATTGAGCTGCCCAAGCGGATGGCACAGAATGTGGTCGATGTTCTTGAAGGCTGGGTGCCCGAGGGATTAGTCAACCCACAGGTCATAGAGGTCTTGGGACTGAGGGAGAGGTCTCAAAGACCGTGAACGAGCAAGGCCTACGGCTTGGACAGACACCGTGGCAGATGGCGCGGCATTCGGCCAGAGTGGCCGCGGCGAGGGATTTTATTCTCAACGCGGCCGCCTCCATTGATGACCCGCTCTTGCGCGCCCATGTGTGTGCTATGTTATTGGCCGCGGGTGGCAGTGACAGCAGGTTGGAGGCCGCTGTGCAGGGCCAAGAGGCGGCCTCCGGCATACTCTTGCTCAGCAGTCTGACGGCTGTAACGGAGCAGACTGCCGCCCAAAAGGTCAGCCTGGCCAAGCTGGCCGCTGAGATGCCCTATGATCCGACATGGGCGGCTCCGGGTGCCGCATTGTCGAGTCACCATTGTTATCCGGGAGGCTGGGCGTTACATACCGCTCTCAACCTGCAGGCCGCATGTCATCTCATGGAGCAGGCAGAGCGCATCAAAGGCGTGGAATGTAACCGCGATGCCGTCATGGCGGGGATTATCCTGCATGATTGGGCCAAGCTTAAGCTTCTGGTCTGGAATGCCGATCATGATTTGGACGCTGATCAAGGAGGCGGCCACCATGTGATCATGCTTGCTGAGTGTATGCTCAGACAGCTGGCGCCGTCGGTGATACGCTTGGCGGCAGGTGTCCACGGTGGATGGTGGCTCCAACCGGAAGGAGTGCGCGGTTCCATCGAAAAGGCGGCTCAATGGGTCAATGTAGATGTGGTGACCGAAGTCTATCCGGATTTTGACGGCGACGATCTATCGGTTGAGAGCTGGATCGTACGTCAAGCTGAGCTTTGCTGGTATGCGGTAACCAGACAGAGTGTGCAGATGCTGGAGGATTACCTGGTGAACTGGCATGCGCAAGCCGGGATCCCTTGTGAGTATGCCCCTTGGCGCCATGCGCTTTATGCCGCTTTTGATGAACTGCAGTTGGTGCATGACTTGAGTCACGGAAATGCCGAAAGACTCGAGTTACGCTTGAAACAGTGGACCAAAAAAATGGTAGACTTTTGTTGACACGGTGGATGGGGAGGATCATATGCGGATTTCAGTGATGCCCTTTTCTTTTGCGCGAGACTTACGCAGCGGTGCCCTGACACTGCCCGGCTTTTTTGCCGCTTGCGCTGAACTCGGGGCGGATGGGGTGGAAATCTCCGACCGCGATGTAGCCCGATTGGGCGAGGCGGCGGTAAGTGAGTTGCTGGCTCAGTATCAGTTGGATTTTGCCGCGTGCATCATCAGCAATGATTTCGTAACTGAAGACGAAGAGAAGTTCTTGCAGGCAGTGCAACAGGTGCAGACCGAGATTGACCGGGCCAAGCGCCTGGGTGCTTCGAAGGTCATGCTAAGCACCGGATCTCCTAAAGAAGGCATCGATGATGATCGGGCCCGCGAGCTCATCGGCGAGGGCTTGCGTATCGTGGCGCAGTACGGTCAGCAAAAAGGCATGATCGTCACCACTGAAAACCATGGAGGATTGGCTCAATTCAGAGGCCGCCTTTCTCAGATGACGCGTTTTTTGGAGAAAGCACCCTTGCTGTCGTTCACGGTTGACGACGGCAATTTCGTCTTGGCAGGAGAAGATCCTCTGGCGGCGCTCAGACAGCTCTATCCCCGGGTGGTGCATATGCACCTCAAGGATTTCAAGAGGGTGCCTGCCTCTGAGCATAGGGGGTTTCCCGTACCCGGTCAGCCTGAGCAGGTATATGTCGGTACCCGGATAGGAAAAGGCGAAGTGGGCAGTGAGCGGATCTTGCGCTACCTGTGCCGTCAGGGCTATCGGGGATACCTGACCATCGAATACTCCGGCGAGGTCCCGGACTCGGAAGGCGTGGCCCAGGCCGTGGAGCTCATCCGACGCATCAAGCATGACGAGGGATATGAGTAGGCTTGGATTAATGAAAGCCCCGGTGAATCTTCCGGGGCTTTCTTGGGCTATGTGTTGAGAGTCAGTTGTTGGTCCGCCTCAAGATCGACCACGAAGGCTGAGGCCTTAAAGCCGTAGACCTCGATTTCACGAGCCTTTTTCATTCCTGCCACTTGAGGGGCCTGATCGCCGAACCAGAGAAAGGTGGCCTCCGGCATATCTTGGGCGGCTACAACCGACCAGATCGGGATATCGGAACTCGTGTCGAGACGCATGGCGGCTTTTCGTCTGCGCCGCTCCCAATCCTGGATCCGGTTGTTGGTCCACCAGGTGATGCCTTTGCTTTTCGCATATGTGACAACGGAACGCATGGCCTCCGCCACGTCCGGTTTGGCGGCATGAGCCGGATGGAATAAGAAGTGGGCAATACCATAGTGGGCCAAGGCCCAATCGACGACTGCCGGACCGATCTCCGCAGGGCAGGTGAGAGCCAGATCCTGTGTCGCCAGATTAACCTCCAGCACGTCTATCATGCGGAGAGTGTGTTCATGAACCGGAAACCACGGGTGGCAGCCGCCAAAGGGGAATCCCGTATTTCCCGTCTTGCTGGGGCCTTTAGACTCATCTGAAAGAATGCCGACCTTCTCCAGCCAGACGAAGAACTCATCGAGGCCTTCCCAGCGCAGATAGTGGTTCTTGTTGCAGACAACGGGTGTTTTGGCCATGTCGCGCAGCCAGTCGAGCTGTAGGCTGAGGTCCTCGGCGCACCAATGGGTACGACCTTTTTGTGTGAAAGCATCAAAATGAAGGGCGATCTCATATCCGTCACGGTGGAGTTGACGATAGAAGGCAGGCGCGTAGCCTCCCGGATACTGTACGCACCACGTCGAAGGGACTTCCAGCTTGAGCAGATTATCCAGCAAGACCTGTGCCAGGGCAGGATCATTGCCGTCCGTGTCGTGAGACAACAATCCGACGGCCTTGATGAGGTCAGGCCAGTACCAAAGCATCGGGATGGCCGTGTTTGTCGTCTTCAGTCCCCACAAAAGGGCTCGAATCAGCAGCTCACGCCATTGATCGGCTATGCCGCGGCCGAAAAAGCGTGTTCCGGCGCAGGGCAGGCGGTCACGTTCATAATCGAGGACGAGGCCGTCGTCAGTCTTGAGAATGCCATCGTTAACCGGTGCCGTACCGTCCGGAGCGGGTTGACCGTCAAAGTGGATAGCTCGGCCCTGTTGCATTCGCACGACACTGTAGACGAGATCCGCCGCAATAAGCAGGGCATAGCCTGTTCCGACTTGGCGTACGGTAGCCGCCGGCCCCAGCGAAGCTTGAGACCAGCTCTCCGATTCAGAGCAATAATCACCGGCATCCAGCCATTCGGCAAGCACTCGTACGTCGTTGTCCGCCTGTACCAGACGGCCTCCGAAGGCGTGCAGAGGGTGATCAGGATCCGCATCCTGAGTGACGATGTGCCGTGAATCACGGCTCGGCCTGAACCAGGCCTCAGAGACCGCTCCCTGATCGCGACAGCCCAACAGGTCGTCGAGACCGGAAGTGCCGCCGCAGGCGATGAGCACATGGCCGCTTTCAACGAATCTCTTGATCAATGCATGCCGGTCAGGATCAAGAGGGCTGTGAGCCGGCAGAAGGAGCACAGCTATCTCAGACAGCGCTTCCTGCAGATTTGCGGTATCGACAGCCAGCCAGGGGAGTCCGGCATGAGCCAGTATTTCAGCCACATAAGAGGCGTAACGGGCGCAGGAAGGGTCGTTTCCCGGCGGTGTCGTCAGAACACCGATCTGCAATTGTGATCACTCGCTTTCGGGGTTGTTGACTTGATTGACCAGCCACTCCGTGACTTCACGTGCGTGGCGGACCTTCATCTTCACGATATCCGGTTCGCGATGACGCTCACCAGGGATCTCGAGATTGAAAATACCGCTGTATTGAATATCACGGAAGGCTTTCATGACTGACACCCAGTCTATGGTTGCATTTCCCGGAGTGCGGTGTGAAAGGCCACGTCGGTCGGCATCGGATATATGGGTGCCGATAATGTGCTTTCCAAACTGTCGGATGACTTCGGCGGTGTCCAGTCCCGAGGTCTGGGTGTGGTCGGTGTCGATGGTGATCCCAAGAGCCGGATGGTCGACCCGGGCCAGCAGCTCGACCAGCAGCTCGTTCGGATGGACACCGAAGCGATTGGCATCTTTGGGCGAGACGGGCATGTTTTCTATACCGATCTTAAGGCCCAGCTCGCCGGCCTGGTCTCCCAGACGGCGGAAGTTCTCTATGTTTAAGGCTATGAGCGTCCGGCGTTCTTCGGGGGTTTTGTAGATTCCTGCACCGTTGCCCGGATGGATTACCGCCGTCCTGACTCCCAAAGCCGCGCATATTTTCAGGTGTCGACCAAGTGTATCCATGAACTCTTGACGCCGTTGCGGATCCGGATGCGCCACATCAGCGTGCAACAGGGCGTGTGCTTGAGGCATAGCGCAGCCCAGCTCATTGAGGGCTTGCCTCGTTTCGGCGATGCGTTTTGACGGTTCGTCGTCTTTGTCAATCATCTCTACGTGTTCGGAGGAGCACTCGAAAGCTTCCCAGCCCAGGGCGTGAAGCGAGCGTATGGCAGCGTCCAGGCTCTGCTCTACATACATGGCAGTCCATATTCCGGGGATAAGCACAGCCGGCCTCCTTTTGGTTTGACCGTGATGGATCCGTTTGGTGCAGTCTTTCCCTTTTGCAGGCGCCTTCCCTGCCTGATAGGTCAAGGTCTGGACCATCTTGTGGCGAAAAGTATCAGATGCGATAGAAGCTTCCGGGCATCATGTGCGGAGCACGAAAGAAATGAGGATTGCCTGACATGGATAACAGATGCAAGAGGAGGCTGTTTCTGAAAAGCCCCCGGGCCGGTGTCAGTGTGAGTGCCTATACCTACTACACGCGTCGTGAAGGCCTGGCGTTGACGCGCGTGGATGGCCATTCCACCCGCTCGGATACCACGGATATGTTGTTTCGACGTCATAGCCAGGACAACGGGGCGACATGGTCCGAGCCCGAGGAGATCGCCACAAATTGGCCGGTACCAGGAGGGACGTTCCGGCGTTCCTTGTCCCCGGGGTTCGTGGATCCTGAAACGGGTGCCTTGCTCTTTTTGAGCAATCAGGGTGTCTTGCCCTCGGACAATCCCTTGGAGGGTATGAAAAACTGGACACTGCATTACTGCGTCTCCCTGGACGGAGGCCACAGCATGGCCGTTGAGGATCCCGTCATTGAGGAGGGCGCGGAGTATGACGAATCACATCCGCTGCGAGGTGTATGGCGGGGCAAGAACTCGGTAATGCTGGGCGATACCACGATGGTTCCCATTCGCACTCGGGCGGGAAAGATTCTGATACCGGTGCAGATCACTCCGATCGGTCCCGATGGCGAGTACCATAACCCCGGTGGTGGATTCACATATCATTATTCGGCGGTCTTGATAGGTACATGGTCATCGGACCATCGCATTTCGTGGGACCTGTCGGAGGCGGTGGAAGGAGATCCGGCTCGTTCAACCCGGGGAATGCTGGAGCCTACAATCGCTGAGATGCCGGATGGCCGTATTCTTATGGTCTTGCGGGGCAGCAATGATCGGCGACCTGAGTTGCCGGGCTTTCGGTGGTGGTCCGTATCCGAAGACGGCGGTCGGCAGTGGTCAGCGCCCGAACCCTGGCGGTATTCTGACGGGGAGCCCTTTTTCTCGCCCTCTTCATGCTCCCAACTCATCCGGCACTCCGGCGGGCGGTACTTCTGGATCGGAAACATCTGCAATGACAACCCGGTGGGCAACCGACCCAGATATCCCTTGGTGATTGGCGAGGTCAATCCGAACAACCTGGCCTTGGAACGGGAGTCACTCTGCGTGTTGGATGATCGCAGCCCGGCGGACCATGTCAATCTTACTTTATCGAATTTCTACGCCCGTGAAGACCGGGTCACAGGTGAGATAGTGATCCACTGCACAAGATTCTTTGCCGGCGGCGAGTGGGACGGCGATGCCTATGAATATCGCTTCAAACCATGACGGGGCTGATCGAGGCCGCGTAGAAAGAACCGGGGCCATGCACTCGCCCCGGTTCTTTTTTGAGATCACAGGTTTCTGTAGATGTCTTCCAGCCGAATCAGCGCGTCTTTTTCGGCTCGACTGAGAGCTTCTTCGAGAGGGATTTTTCCTTCGCAGGCTTGTTGCATGTACATACCGAGCGGTGTCTTGGTGCCGTGAATAGTCTCTCCGCCTCCGACCAGCGAATTGGAGGCCGCTATACGGGTGTACTGGCCCACCCCCTGGATGAGGAACGACACCATCTCGGCTTGACTGTGAGCCAGTTCCAGACTTCTGGAAATGATGGTGGCGTAGTTGCGCCAAATAGCCGGATTGACACCCCGGCTGAGGTTCCAGGTGTGGATTCGCCCTTCGGACTCGAACTCTCCCAGTTCATAGGCATCGGTGAGCATGAACTTGATGAACTCCCAAGCCATGTCGGGATTGGCGCTTCTGTCCATGATAGCCGCGGCACGAATCCAAGCAGGCATAGGAACGCGACCGGCTGCCTTGTCCGGCTTGGGATAAGGAGCCATGCCCCAGACGAAATTGTGTTGGTAGGTGGCCGGGTCTATCTTGCCGCCGGCGTCTATCATCATCGCCGCCTGTCCGGCGGGCACGGAGTTGCCTCCGGTCTTGGGCAAGGTGTAGTTGGTAACGCGATGTTCCATCGACAACTCGACCAGACTGGCTAAGGCTTGGCGGTTGATGGGCGTGTCGAAAGTGACCCCCTTGACCATCCCTGTTTCATAGGTCTCGGGAGGAAACAGATCGCCGCCCCAAGCGAGGGAGACGCCATGCAGAATCAGATCGTCGAGAGCAAAACGAACTCCCGGCCGATTGACGACATCTTCAGGGGTGGTGCGCACCAGCTTTTTGGCTGCCTGGATCATATCACTCCAAGTCCAATGGTTGTCATCGTAGACAGCCGCCGGTCTGACGACTCCCGCTTCATCGAAGTAGGTCGCATTGTAGATTGTGATGAGCGAAGACCAGATGCTGTAGGGGATGTAGGTGGTTTTGCCGTTGACCTTGAGGCCGTCAAGAATGAAAGCCGGCACGCCCTTGCGCTCCAGCTCCTGTCGATCCGCCTTGATGTAGGGACCAAGATCGCGGAAGATGCCTTGCGCCCCATAGCTCACCCAGCCGCGCATGCTCATACTGATGGCGATATCCAGCGGCAGACCGGCGGCCAGGGCCGTCGTCAGTTTTTCATCGATAGTCGTGGAAGTTCCCCGGATCAGTTCAAAGCGGACATTGGGATGCAGTTCCGTGAAACGCTGAAGTACTGGTTCGGGCATGTCCTCATAGGTATTGCGGACCACTATGGTCAGGGTAATGGGCGTGGCACCGTGAGCCAGGCCGCTGAACCCAAGCATCAGTGACAGGAAGGCTATTAAAAGGGCCCAGGTCTTTGACGACCTGCTTCGAAGTTGTCCAATCACGAAAAGGCACCGTCCTCTCTTCATATGACGTGTTTCAGTGTGGTTATCGCTAGGTGTTCTCACTGCTGTTCTCTACGGTTACATACATTCGAGTATCAACTCGACCAGCGATAGGGATCATGTTCCCTCCTGAATCGACGAGGTGTCGTAAGGTACATCCATCGTTTTGGCAGATCCCGGTCCACACTGGGAGCGGTAGGTATCAGGGGCCGAACACTCCCGGTGGGCGTGAGACGGTATTACCGGAACAACATCTCCCCATCTCAAACAAGCGCAAGGGCTCCTACCGCCCGGGGATCAGCGCGGTTCGTAAGTATCAGATCCTTCCGGGGGCAGATGGACCATCCAAACGTTGCGGTATTGCACCTTATCGCGGTGATCTTGCAGCAGCAGCGGACCGGGCTCTCCTACGTTGTGATCTATGGCTCCGCCCGTGGGCCCCATGAGGATCACGTTGTTTTGGATGACTTGTCCGTTTTGCAGAACCGTCATTCGGGCGTTTTCAACCACTTCGCCCTCATCGTTTACCCGGGCGGCGCGGAAAATGATGTCGTAGCTTTGCCATTCCAATGCGGGCTTACAGGCATTCACCAGAGGCGCAAACTGGTTGTAGATGGCCCCGCAATCGCCTTTGCCGGGGATGTTTATGCCGTAGGAATCCAGAACCTGGATCTCGTAGCGCCCCTGTACGTAGACACCGCTGTTTCCCTTGGCTTGTCCGCTGGCCTCAGGCATATCCGGTACTCGAAACTCGAGATGTATAAACGCGTCACGAAATGTCTCTTCACTCAGAATGTCGCCCTTTACTACGGTCATAACGCCTTCTTCAACGGTCCATGTGGCCGGTTGGCCGTTGCGCTGATGCCAATTGCTCAGATCCTTGCCGTTAAAAAGAATCACTGCATTTTTCGGTGGGTTGCACATGGATACTCAGCCTCCTTCAAGTTGTTTTTGGTCTCTCCTGAAGTCTCGAAGAAGCAAAAGCTTGCACACCGCGGCCCGCCGGTCCGGCCAAGGCCAGCTGTCCTTCCCCTGTCACCGCTTCGTGTCGTCCGTCTTTTTGAGGATCGCTGTAGCGGATGAACCAGTCCTGCAGTTGAGATCTCATCTCTATGACCACATCCTGAAACTCAGGGAGATCGACCAAGTTGACCCGTTCCAGGGGATCGTCACCTATGTTGTACAGCTCGTGCGGCCCGTAGGGGTAACGGTGGACATATTTCCACTCGAGCGTTCGGATCATGCGTACGGGCCCGTACTCGTCGTATACCACCACATGATCGCGTCCCGGATCCGTCTTTCCCTGCAGATCGGAGAAAAAGCTTCGTCCCGGCAGCCCTTCTTGCACAGTACTATCCAGACCCAGATAGTCCAGTAGCGTGGGCATGAAGTCGTATCCGCTGAGCAGAGTATGCGAGACTACACCTTCGGGGATGCGACTGGGGTGGCTGGCAATGGCCGGGACTTTGATGGAGCTATCATACATGTTGAGGGGGAAGGTTCCGTTTCCTTTGCCCCAAAAGCCATGAAGGCCGCAACTAAATCCATTGTCGCTGGTGAAAAAAACCAGGGTATTGTCAGTCAGCCCCAACGTCTCAAGTCGGTCCAAAAGGCGGCCGATCTGCAGATCCATGGCCGTGACGGCGGCGAAGTAACCTTGGAGGTTTCCCCGGACATTGTCATTGACACGGTCCGTCAACGGATGATTCTCGGCCCAAGGGTGAATCGGTTCTTGGGGACAAGACTCAAAGGGACAGTCCCTATACAAATCCACAATCTCTTGCGGGTGGTTATCAAGCCATGGGCTGTGGGGAGCCGTATAGTGCACACTCAGATAGAAAGGACGGTCGTCTCGGCCCGAAGCATCCAGAAAAGACAGCGCATCATCGGTGATGAGATCAGTCAGGTATTCGGGTTCGCGCACCAATCGTCCGTCTCTGATCATCGGGGCGTTGTAGTACGGACCGCCCCCTTCCAAGTGCACGTACCAATGGGTAAAGCCTTTCTGCCGTTTGAAACTGTCGCCCAAGTGCCACTTGCCGCTTAAGCCGCAGACGTATCCGTTGGCGGCGAGGATGTCGGTATAGGCGATCTGTCCGGCCAGGTATTCTACAGGCCGTTCATTGTCATTGCCCTCGCGCAGCCAGTCGTGTATCCCGTGTTGAGAAGGCATACGACCGGTCAAGAGCGAGGCTCGGGCCGGTGAACAGACAGGTGACGTACAAAAGAAGTTTTCAAAACGCATACCGCGGGCCGCGAGGCGATCGAGATTGGGGGTCTGTATTTCCGGATTGCCGGCACACCCCATAGCCCAGGCTCCTTGGTCGTCTGAGAGGATGAACAGCACGTTGGGTCTGTCGGGGTTCTTGCTGGACATACGCTTTACACCTCTCACAAAGGCACCACGCATGGTGCGATCCCGCCGGAAAGCCGGCTAAGTGTCATCGACGATCGTCTCCGGTACAGGATCGCTCGGATCTGTCCGTGCGTCCGGTGGCGGTATACATGGATTCTCAACAACACGCTTTAGAATGATCGTAAACGGATCTCGTCGATACACCGCGGCTTTGCCGTTTTTGAGCAGCTGACGAGCTTTGGCCGGATGTGTTGGCGCTAAAGGCTTTTTCTCCGTGTCCAGCACAAGGACCTTGTTCACGGCCTACCACCCTTCCGTCTCTGACGGCGTCTTCACCGATGTCATCGAGCATGTCGTGCGGGATGAGACTGCTCGTCGCTTTGCCGATCAGCTGACGCGCTCAACTCGCGCCTATGCAGCTTGCTTCACTTTTACATTTCGCATGATCGATTGTGAAATCCTTTGTTCCGGCCAGGTATCAGTCGGATTCTTTCAGAGGGAGGTGTTAGATGCTCATAATGTGAAGGAGTGAAGGGGTCCACGCAGAAAGGCATCGTCGGAAAGAACGGACAGGAGAGATGGCCCACAATGTTGACGGTCGTGTACATCGCACCCAATCGCCCCGTGGCGGACATGCTGCGGGATATGCTGAAAAACGAAGGAATCATGGCTACGCTCCGTCCTGTCGATCTGCCGCATCTTGGCGCTTCTGCCAGCGTTGAGATCCTGGTGCCTGCGTCAAAGGCGGAAGAGGCCATCGAGTTCATAAACGCCTACTTCTCCCCATAGACTGATTTGGCTTGCTGACAGTGTCAACACTTTCTTGTGGAAGCAGGTGAGCAGCATGCAAGTGATCGCGCACAGAGGGGCATCAAGCTATGCTCCGGAGAACACCTTTGCCTCTTTTGATCTGGCCCTAAAGATGGGTGCCACGGCCTTGGAAACGGATGTAAGGGCCAGCCGGGACGGCGTGCCGGTGCTGTTTCACGATGCCCGGGTGGAGCGGACGACCAACGGCCGAGGAGCGGTGAAGGACCTGACCTATGCTGAGTTGGCGGAGCTTGATGCGGGCCGTTGGTTCGATGAGCGCTTTGCAGGAGAGCGAATACCGGGTTTGGAGGATTTCCTGACTCGCTACGGCAAGCGGACCCATCTGGCCTTGGAGATCAAGGCGGCAGGTGTCGAGGAGGCAGTGCTTGAGGCAGTGCGCGCTCGCGATTTACTGGAGCGGGTGACGTTCACTTCGTTCTCGTTTGAATCTTGTTGCACTGTGCTTTCGCTGGAGCCTAAGGCCCGGGTCGGTCTGCTCTACGGACGCACCAATCCGGCCTTGGCGGCTGGGCTGGTTGCCGCGGGCCTTCGTCAAGCCTGCCCTAATGCCTCTCACCTGACTGAGACTGATATCGAGATCCTCCGGGGTCACGGGCTGGAGGTTCGTACGTGGGGTGTGTCTACGGAGGAGCTCATGCATAGGGTGGTCAATCTCGGGGTGGATGGGACGACCATCAACTTTCCTGACCGATTGCTGCGGGCGTTGGCTTCCCGGGCGCAATCACAGTGAACAGGTTGTCTTTCAAAAGGGGACGTTTACAGGCTCATGCAGAGCCGATCACTGCTCGTCACGGGGCTTGATCTCACCCAGGCTTCCGTGTTGTGGAGACAACGGAGGATGCGCAGAAAGGAGCATCAGTGGAGTGCTGAAGATAGGCGTAGTCGGACTTAAGCGAGGTATGAGTTTTGTAAACATGTTCGGTAGGCATCCCGAATGCAAAGTCGTGGCCGTCTGTGACAAGCAGGGTGATATGGCGGCACGGGTAGCCCAAGAAAGGGACATCCCGGGAGTCTATGAGGATTTTGAGCAATTCTTGAACGACGATCTCGACGTGGTTGTGATCGCCACTCCGCCGGCTTTTCATGTGGAACAAAGCGTTGCCGCACTCAAGAGCGGTCGACACGTGCTAAGTGAAGTACCCGCGGCGACTTCGTTGGAAGAGTGCCACACTCTGGCCAAGGCCGTGAAGGAAAGCTCCGCTAAGTATATGATGGGAGCAAATCCCAACTTCTGGGCTTTTATCGAGTCATGGAGAGAGATGGTTCGTCAGGGAAGACTCGGCAAGATCATCTATGGCGAGGCCGAGTACATAAGCGGTGCCATCCCCGGAGCTCCGACCCTCCGCAGGACGGCTGACGGTAAGCCGACATGGCGCGCTTTTTTGCCGCCGATCCACTATTGCACGCATAGCTTAGGACCGATTTTGAGCCTAAGCGATGACCGCTGTGTCACGGCGGTGGGCATGCACACCGGCTCAAACATCGATACCGAGTATGGCACTATCGATATGGAAGTCGGTCTGTTCAAGACTGAACAAGGCGCAGTGGTCAAGATCCTTACGGGATTTGCTCTGCGGCGCCAGCCGGGCTTCCACTACTATTCGGTCTATGGGACCAAAGGTTGCCTGGAGAAAAGACGGGACGGCGCCGAAACCATCGGCTATTTCGAAGACATACCCAACCTGCACGGCATGGTGAACATACCGATCAATACCATGCACAAGGGTTTACCCGGCTGGGCCGCCACGGGCGGACACGGCTCCGCCGAGTATGTCATGGTTCAGGGCTTTGTTGAGGCCATCCTCGAGGACAAAGACCCGCCGATTGATGTGTACAAGGCCCTTGATTACACGGCACCGGGTCTTTGTGCGCATATATCGGCAGAGCAAGGCGGCAAGCCCATAGAAGTCCCTGATTTTAGATCGTAGCCGTCAGACTCCGTTTTAGTCGAGCAGCCTTCGGTGTGGGTCAGTACCTCGCTGACCTGATACCGAAGGCTTTTTGATGCTCTTATCCGAACTGACGGCATTCAGGGAGGCAAGTCATGCCAGTTTGAAGCCCTGCTCCCGTTACCCGTCGCCGGAGCCAAACGTACTCTGTTCATGAACATGCCTGAGCATGTCTTGAGGGAGGTGGAGGGCTGTGTCGCGCGATTATTACGATGATCGTTGTGATTATCGCGACGAGAAAGATCACTGGCGTCGCCGCAAGCACGACAGCTCCTGGGATTGGTGCCGTTGCTGTTGCTGCTGTTGTTGCTGCCGCTGTTGCTGCTGTTGTCGGTGTCATTGCCGCCGGCGGCATGGTGACAAGTACTAGAGGTTCCAAAACGGGGGCAGTGAGGTACACTGCCTCCATTCTTTGCAGAGAGGTGCGGCCATCAGGATGTTTCCAAACGATCATGAAGACCTCTGTTCCTTTTTTACGGGCCGTCGGCGAGCAGTGATTAAGATCTCACGTCGCCGAGAGTGTCCGGCATAGTGCCTAAGCGGTCCGGAGCGGATGACGGATCCGGTTGGGTCGAAGAGATCTTTCCCGCGGGTTTGCCGGACAGGATCGGCGGGCCCTCTAAAGCCGTCACACTGTTGTACACCGATCACTCCAACTCCACCCAAGGAATCAGCGATGGGCTTGTCTAACATATGCATAGGCGGTCACAAGCGGCAACTCGTGACCCGGTCAACGTTTCTTTAGGAGGTATGGGATTGATGCGCGGCGGAATGAGCGGGACGGTTAAGTTTCCTTTGGTACTTACTTTCATTGCGACGTTGCTGCTGGGCTCGTTAGTCTGTGCCGAGGCGAAGGTTGCTGTTTCTGCGTGGAATCTCAATTACGTGGAACCGTTGGTTGAAGCCTTCAATGCCAAGAATCTGGGCGTTGAGGCAGAAGCGGTTCAGCTGTCGCCGGACGCGCTGAAAACGCGCCTGATCTCAAATCTGGGTCCGGACATTGCCATGTATCACGTAGGTTTCTTCGACTATGAGTGGGAGCATTATTGGCTTGATCTGACCCAGGCCGTCCAGCAGTACGGCAAGAGAGGCGACTGGCTGCCGGGGACGTGGGAGGCGGTCACCATACCCCACGGCGAGTATAAGGGCCAGATTCGCAGGATCAAAAACACCTATGAGGTACCGGCTCTTTATTACGACAAAGACCAGATGGCTAACGCCGGACTCGTAGAACCGGCAGACATGCATAAGGCGGGCCGCTGGACTTGGGACGATATGCTCAGCATGGCGAAGAAGCTCACCCGCGACACCGACGGCGACGGTCAGCCCGATGTGTGGGGGATTGCTCACGATCAAAGCTTTGGCTGGAAAAGCAGCGGTTACTATGAGATATGGGGCCTTCAGGCCGGGGAGTACTTCGTCAGCCCCGACGGACAGTATCGCGGTACGCAGCCGGCGTTTGTGGAAACCGTACAGTGGTGGGCCGATCTTTACAACGTGCATGGCGTGATGCAGACTCCGAGGCCGAGCCACAGCACTCTGCCGCAGAGGAAAAGCGCCATGACGATTTACGGTACGCACGTGCATACAGGTGCCGGCTGGCAGGAATTCCGCAGCTGGGATATGGCACCTCTACCCAACCTCCCTGAAAGGCGTCCCTACAACTACATGTACGAGCACGGCGGCTGGGTGATCAACAAGGACAGCAAACACATCGATGCCACGATGAAGTTTGTAGAGTTCCTGTTGAGCCCGGAGGCAGTGCAGATCATGTCCAGAAGGATCGGCTTCTTCCCGGTCAGGATGTCCGTGGCCCGAGACTTCGCCGCGTATCAGCGGGAGCGATACCCGTGGGCTGAAAACGTGGCCTATACGATCATTTCTACAGTTGAAGGGTCTATGCTGCCGGCCAAGCCCGGACCTTGGTACACACCCCACTGGAATGAGATCAGGGAGTATGTCCACAGCGCAGTGCGTTCGGTGCAAGCCGGAGAGGTGCCCGCGGCCGTGGCCCTGGAGCAAGTGGCCGGGCCGATTCAGCGCCTGCTCGATGCCGGTCGTGACCAGATGATCCCGGGTAGCCTGTGGAGTTGGTGAAAACAGATCTCTTTTGAAAGCATTTGAAGATGGGACAAGGACGTAGGCAGCTCATGTCCCGTCATTATTGGAAGAGGCACCCCCGTTCGGGGTGCCTCCTGGTTACCGGGCGCACAGTTCGTTCAATAGTCTTTGGGCGGTGGAGACGAGAATGCCTTCCGTGCCCGGGCCTATCGGTTTCCAGCCACCGGGCCAGGTCTCGTAACCGCCTTCATGAGCAAAAGCATGATCAGTGGGCACATAACCCACGTTGTCGTTAGCCAGACCGATGACAAAAGTGTCTGCACAGGGTGAGTTCTTCTTTATCGCCAGCCCCATCTCGACGAAGATCTCACCGGGCAACCCTACCCAGGCTGATCCGCCGATACGCAACGTCTGCACTTCGGCAACGATATGTGCAGGCAGATCCTTGAGGCGCAGGCATCGATTTGCGTAGTGTAGACGGCGGGAATCCAGGATAGGTTGACCCACCACAAAGCTGAACTGGTTGGCCTCAGGATCGGGATCGTCTCCGGCGATGATGGCTTTGGCCAGTTTCAGATCTTCCGGAGTGATCTCGCGGCGAGGCAGCTTCACATCCACGCTGGCGGCCGCCAAAGAGATATCATCACCGGGTTTGATTCTACTGAGTACCTTAAGCACTTCCCCGCCCAGAATCGAGGCCACGCGAGCCGCCTGACGATGACCTTTTTCCTGATGTTTGCTGAAGACATTGATGTTGTTGATCTGTCCGGAGGTGCCGTTGAAGAGCATTGGCAGGCACGAAGACCCCAGCATACGTCGCATGAAGCGATCGAAATGCGCGTAATAATCGGCGGAGACGGCCAAGCTGTCGTCGGTGCCGACGTAGTGCAGGCTGAACTGAGCGACTACCGCTATGGGAGCACCGTTTTCGTCTTCCACCAGAAGAACTCCGACCGCCGGGTCGATCGGGCTTGCGGGTTCCACCACGTTCGGATTGCCCCGTCCCGGGTTCATTTGCACCGTGCCGTCGCTCATCCGGTAGCGGCGACAGAAACTTATGCCGTATACTTCTCCTTGTCCCCAGGCCAGACGGGCGGGACGAAGGCGCTTAAGGGCCAGTTGAACGCAGTCGGAAACTCGCCTGACCAGCCAGGATAGGTACGCCTCATCACGTCTTCTGTGAGACAGGTATGTGATGGGCCCGGTATGAGTATGCGTGCAGGCGATCAATACGTTCTCAGGAGGAATGCCGGTGGCCTCTTCGATAAGCGTGCGCATCTTTTGCACCTCTGAGCGCTCTATCGCCAGCAGGTCTAAGATGATCATGGCCACTTGCTTGTCTCCGTCATCGATGACGAGCGCTTTGGCCCGCAAAGGATCGCTGATATCGCGGGCTTTGCGTTCGTTGAAAGACCCGGCCAAGTAGCTTCCCAGCGCGGGTGTGATATCAACTTCGGCCGCACCCGCATGAAGAATGCCCATGCTAATACTCCTTTCTTTGTGTCGGTTAATGATGGCAGGAGTCTCGGCGTTCGCGATCATTAGTTGACTGTCAACGGTTGAGCGGCGGAGCCTCCGTGGATGGGACTCCGGATGCGTGCCGGGACTGCATGTCACGGGCGGTGCTCACCCGAAGGATTCGTCGATGGCGCAAGCATCCCTTTCTTCCTCCCCAAGAAGGGATTTTGACAGGAAAACGGTAAATGCAAGATAAGATTGGGTTAAAGGTGAGAAAAACAAATGAGACATCAAGTCTTTGTACATGGATCTCAGCCTGCGCAGATACGCGACATGCCGTATCCTCAGAAGCATGCGGCGGTGTTGACGCTTCCCGGGGGCAGACACGCCAATGACATCCGCGCCCTGGCCTACGATAGCACGCACTCTCGCCTTCTGTGCGCCACGGCATGGGGTTTGTTCGCCGTAAGGCAGCACTTTGCTCCTCTTCCGTCCCTGGCGGCATTGCCTCCTGAGTGGGTGCCCGAGGCGGAGGTAGAGCGTCTCGACGAAGGGTTGCCGTCCCCGGACGTAAAGGAAGTGCGGACGGATTCGAATGGGGTTGTCTGGGCGGCTACGCTTGACGGGGTGGCTAGGCTTGTCAAGAATCAGTGGCAAAGACTCTGGGACGATACTCTTGACCGGGGCTACGGTGCGGTGCTCAGCGTATGGGCCGATCAGACCGGTCTATGGGCGGTTACAAGCCACGGCGGTCTGGGCAGAGTGGAAGACGGGCAGTGGAAGGCTTTCGACTGGCCGTCATCTTTAGGGCGACCGTTGCGCATCGACTCTGCCCGAACCGGACTTTGGGTCTGTGCCACAGAGGGTGTCTTATGGTTGCGCTCCGGACGGGAGCCCGTGGCTGTTGTACTGGGTCATCAGGTTCGGCGGGCGGTGGAACGGGGGCATATTACCTATCTTGGTACGTCTCGCGGCCTATTCGGTGTGGGACCGGATGGCGGGGCTGAGCGGGTGGCTCTCTCCGTGCCCGTCAATGACATTCATGACTTGTTGCCGGTGGGCGAAGAAGAGATATGGGCAGCGACCTCCCGGGGTGTGTGGCGCAGTACTCCGGGCGAACGTTCAATGCATTACTATCATGGAAGGCGCTACATACCTCACCCATTTTGCCGTGCTTTGCTGCGCACTCCGGAGGGCAGCGCTTGGGTGGCGACGGCTGGCGGTTTGGCGCATCTGGCCGAGCTGCCTCACACGATGGAAGAGAAAGCGGCTCGCTTTGAGTACCGCGTACGGAAACGTCACCGGCGACTTGATGGATATGTCACGTCCTCGCGTCTGGGCAAGGCGGGAGACTTGAGCAGCAGCATACCCCGCCCCTCTGACAATGACGGTCTGTGGACTGCCATGTATTTGGGGGCGCAATGCTATCGCTATGCGGTCACCAAGGACGAAGAAGCGGGGGCCTTTGCCCATCAAGCCTATGCTGCTCTCGAGCGGCTTGAGGTGGTGACCACAATTCCGGGTTTTCCGACAAAAGCCATCATCCGTCCCGATGATCCTCATCAGCATCAGACGAAAGTCCCCTGGTTGCCTTCTGCGGACGGGCAGTGGCTTTGGAAGGTCGACTGCAGTTCAGATGAGATCGTCGGGCACTTTTTCGGGTACGCTCTGTATTTCGATCTGGTTGCCGGTCGACAGGAGCGGAATCGGGTTGCTGAGTTGGTGACCCGCATCATGGACCACATCATCGACAACGGGTATTATCTTATCGGTCCGGACGGCAAGCCCACCAGATGGGGGGTATGGGCACCTGAAATGCTCAACGGTCCCTGGAAGTCGCAACAGGGACTCAACTCACTGGAGATCCTCTCTCACCTGCGGACGGCTTATCATATTACGGGAAACAGCCGCTATCTGGCCGCCTATCATGAGCTCATAGAAAAACACCACTACGCGGAAAACACGCGCCGGCAAAAAATCGATATGCCGGGCCACATCAATCATTCAGATGACGAATTGGCTTTTCTGTCGTACTATCCTCTGCTCACCTACGAGAACGATCCGAAGTTGCGCGCCATCTATCTGGATAGCTTGGAGCACAACTGGCAGATCGAACGTCCGGAACGTAACCCGCTGTGGAATATCATCTATGGTGTTCTTTCAGGTCGGGAATGTGATCTTGATGCCGCCGTCCGCACTTTGCGCGAAATACCCATGGATCTGATCGACTGGGATGTCGATCACAGCGCTCGATCGGATTTGGAGCTCGATGCTGAGAGCGGGAGATTTGGGGAGCTGCAGAGTGTCGAGGTCTTACCCTATGACGAACTGCCCGTCGCCAAATGGAACAGCAATCCGTACCGTGTTGTCGGGGGAGGCGGGGGCTACGGAGAAGATGACGGTACATATTACCTTCTGCCCTATTGGATGGCCCGATATCACGAACTGATCATCCAGCCCGACGAGTGATACCGTTCACGGATCCACGAGTCTGTCTCGCTCGCCCCTTCACACGGATGATGAGCGAACGATGATTGACAAGGAGGTTCTTTCAATGCGTCGCGTGCACAGGAGACTGGTTGTGGCGGCTGTATTGTGCGTTCTGATCGGCTCGGTGTCAGAGTCGCGTGCGGAGAAGGCTAAGTTGGTCTATCAGTACAACTGGTACGGTTCCAGCACGATAGAAGATGCCTACCTGGCGTTGATTGACCTTTTCAAGAAAGAGAATCCGAATGTCGATCTTGAGCTGATGAGAGGCAGTTCCGGGGGCACCAGTCCCGACAGACTGATGGCGGCCATCGCCGGGGGCACACCGCCGGATGTGGTGCAGTTTGAACGCTCCATAGTTGTTGAGTGGGCGAACAAAGGGTTGCTGCTTCCCATCGACAGTCTCATGGAGATCTCCGTCAAGAAGGCCTGGCTCCCCGGTTCGTACAGTGAAGTGAGTCACGCCGGTCGGACCTATGGGCTGCCCTGGGATACGGACCTGCGGGGCCTTTTTTGGAATAAGAACATGGTGGCGGAGGGGGGCATGGACGACTCCCGGGCCCCCGCCACCCTGGCAGAGCTTGATGATATGGCTTGGAAGCTGACCAAACGCGATGCCGACGGAAGGTTTACGCAACTCGGCTTTATCCCGTGGTTGGGCAACTGGTATGCCGTAGGCTGGCTGTATACGTTTGGCGGCACTTTGTATGATCCGGCCACTAAGCGGCCGATAGTCAATTCACCCAACCACGTGCGGGCGCTTGAGTGGCTACAGACATACGGTGAACGGTATCCCACGGGTGCCGTCGGAGCCGTTCCGCATGGCATAGACAAGGGCAAAACGGCAATGGAGGCCAATTACATCGGCTACGGGCGCATCATCGAGGCCAGCATCCCCGATCTCGAATTCGACGTAGGTGAGGTCCCGCATCCGGAGTTCGGTCAGAATGGAACCTGGATGGGAGGGACGGCACACGTCGTACCGCAGGGAGCCCGCAACATAGAGGGAGCGGCCGTTCTTTTGAATTGGCTGGCCCGCAGGGAAGTCCAAGCCACCTGGTGTCGTCTGTCCGCTTCGTTGCCGACGCGCACGGATGCCATTCCCGTCATCGCCAATGAGTTGCCCGGGTATCAAAAGAAGATGCTCCGCCAGGCCGAAGTGGCTTTCGGACGTCCTCCGCTCTGGTATCCGGCCATCTACAATCGCACCAGAGAGGCCATGATGAGTGTCGTACAGCTTGTGTCAGGCCCGAAGACAGCGCTCGATGAGGCGCAACGCTTGCTGGAAATCGACTTTGCCGCCGTCTTCGGCGAATAAGGCGATGCCCACAGAGTACCAGGATGGTACGATCCCGCCGATGCCGTCAGGCAAGTCATCGGAGCGAATGCTCCGGGATGGTCGGCGGCGTGCTGCTTCATTCAAACACTTGACGCTTGGTGGCGGTAGCTATACGCATAGCCGTCGAAGCGTTGCAGAAGAGTGAAATGCTTCCACACACCGCTGATCTTTTGGCCGGCAGGAGTAGCGATATCAAAGACACCCCGTTCCCGCACAGCCACTCGCCCCATGTACGTGCCAGCATACTTCCCTCTCGGGAACACGGCTCGCACCATGTCGCCGGTTTGGAAGCCATGGACACGTTTAACGGACTTTGGTTTATAGCCAGCCCTCGGGAAACCATAACGATCCATGAGTTGCTTTTGCCGACTGCCACGTCCCACGGCGGTAATCTGCAGGACTGCCACATTGGGGTCGAGCTGCACATGGGCACCGCTTTCGCCGACACAAGCAGCGTCGATCCAATGGTCCTTCGGGTAGCCTTGCCGGCGGCGATTGTACTTCGTACGTGAGCTGGTCCACATTAAGACCTGGAGACCGAGCAACCTCAGCTCGTCAACGATACGATATCGTACCGCGTTGACTGCGGCCGCATCACGCAAAGGCGTCTTTAGACCCGACAAGATTCGCTGAAGCATTACGGGGTCCTGTACGAACTCGCGTACGTCTTTATTGCCCTTTGCCTTGTTGCACGGCACACAGGCGAGCACCAGGTTGCTCACGCGGTCAGAGCCGCCTCGACTCTTTGGAACGACGTGTTCTACCTCAAGTGGCACATTCGTCGCATCGCAGTACACGCAAGCGCGGTCGTACTTCTCCAAGATGTATTCCCGCACATCGTAGCCTTGAAGCTCGCCCTGTTGGTACTCGACACCACTAATCTCAGGGTTTTGCATCGCTTGCGTGTCAAAACGTACGGTCTCGACGTGGATACTCGTGACCGGAGCGTACCGCGTGATTCGTTCGCCCCACACCTTCACATTGTCTACTCGTGACAAGAGCGAAGGTGGAAGCCATCCTTCTGGCCGTCTGCGATTCTGGAAACGGGCCGGGCGATAGCGGAGTTTGCGTGAACGACGGCTACGACGCAATGCCCTCCGCCTCTGTAGACTTTCGCGGACCTGAAGGCCTCGATGCTCAAGGTTGGCTGCCC
>JBMNSS010000019.1:0-26105 GCA_050945315.1 Limnochordia bacterium
ATGCGTTCCAAGGCGCGTTGGCGGCTCCTGGCCATGGTGGCTCGATTCCCCGCCCGATAGCGCCGTACGTACTCCTCAAGCTCAGAGATCCGCTCCTGCTGAGCCAGAAACTCTTTGGTGGCCCGCTCCCGTCTTTGTTCACGCATCAGGCGCGAGGCTGAATAGTTGCCCCGGTACGTGTACAGTTGATTCTCTTCCAATTCCCATATATGGTTGACTATGGAATCCAAAAAAGATCGGTCGTGCGACACCACAATCAGCGAGCCGCCGTAATCTTTCAGATAGCTTTCCAACCATTCTATGGCCGCCATGTCAAGATGGTTGGTGGGTTCATCCAGCAACAACAAGTCGGAAGAACCACACAACAGACGGGCCAGCGCAGCGCGGGCTTTTTGTCCTCCGCTCAAAGCGGATACCGAAAGCTCCAGATCAGCCTCACGAAAACCGACACCAAAAAGGGCGGAGCGAATAGCTGCTTCGCTGCTGTATCCGTCGGCTTGCTCAAATGCGCCTCGCACTCGGGCATACTCATCCAACACACCGGCCAGACGAGCCTCATCTGAGTGCACAACGGGATCAGCCATCGCCGCCTCCAACTCCCGCAGGCGTTCGGCCAAGCGAAGAGTATCGCTTCTGGCTTGCAGTGCATACTCCCATAGGGAACCTTCAAACCCAAGGGCGACCCCTTGAGGCAGGAATCCGACCTCGGCCCGGGTGGCCACTGAGATATCGCCCTCATCGGGCTCGTCCAATCCTGTTATCAACCGCAACAGTGTGGTCTTTCCCACGCCGTTGCGTCCAATCAATCCTATCTTGTCTCCGGGGTGCATCACGGCACTTACCGGCCCGAAGATCTTCCGACCGCCAAAAAAACGCGTCACTGCGGTGAGCCGCACCAGGCTCACTCAGCTCCCTCCTTTCTCAATTCCTCGAGCTCCTTTTCCATGTCGCGCAACAGCGTCAGCATCTCTTCTTTTTCATCCTCGAGTCTGCTCACCTGGCGGCGTAGACGATCGAAATCCTTCAGCAGAGAAGGCAGACGGTGCTGAGCGGCCAGCATTCTCATATGCTCCGCATGCGGACGGGCCGGGAAACCGGAAACAAACGATCCGGGTGGGGTGTCTTTGGCCACAAGACCGCGAGAGGCCACCGTGGTACCTTCCCCTACCTTTAGGTGTCCTGCCACGCCGCTTTGCCCGGCCAGGATGACTCTTCTTTCCACCTTGGCACTGCCCGCCACGCCACTCAGAGCCACAAGGAGACACTCAGGACCGATGTGCACATTGTGGCCCAACTGGACTAGATTATCGATCTTTGTCCCTCTTCCCACCAGCGTGACCCCGGTGGTCGCCCGATCCACTGCACTGTTGGCCCCGATCTCTACATCGTCCTCTATGACTACGGTGCCGATGTGTTGCACCTTGCGATGGCCACTTGATGTAGTGACAAACCCAAAACCGTCGGCCCCCAGCACCACACCGGCGTGAATTATACACCTTTTTCCGACTTCAACCCGGTCAAGGATCACCGCGTTGGGATAGACCCAGGTGCTATCGCCTATGGTTACATCCTCGCCTATGTACACGCCGGGAAAAAGGACCACGCCGTTGCCAAGGCGCGAGCGGGCACCCACGAAGGCGTGAGCCTGTACGGAGACATCCTTTCCCAGTACCACATCCTCGCTGATTTCGGCCTTTTCGTGTACGCCGAGAGGCACTTCGACAACAGGAGCAAACAGTTCCAGAATCTGGGCCCAGGCCAGACGAACATGGGCCACCCGTATCAATGGTTGGTCATAGTCCGATTCGGGGAAATCCCGCGAAACCACCACACACGCAGCCCGTGTCGTCTTAACTGATTCTGCCATCTTCGTTTCAGCAGCAAAGGTGATCTCTGTCGGGCCTGCCTCCTCAAGGGAGGCAGCCCCTGTGATTTCCATTTCCTCTAAGGACTTCCGAGGAGCTCGGCCCGACAAATCGCCCTGCACCAGCTGCGCTAATTCGCCTAACTGGTACACGTTACTCCACCTCTTAACGTCATTTCACTTCTAGCTTGGCCAAAACCTGGTCCGTGATATCAGTTCCTCCGGCCACTACCGCTGCCTTGTCATAGACGAGTCGCAACCCCTGCTCCTTTTTCACCTGAGCCGCGGCGGCGGAGAATTCGGAGAACAGTCGCTCCAGCATTTCCTGTTCTTTGGCGTTCAATCGCCCCTGATACGTCGCAAAAAGCTCCGCTTTAGCCTCGTCAGTCGCGTCTTTGCTCTTCTCATCGAACTCTTCTTGCAGCTTCTTCATTTCGGGTTCGAGTTCTTTGATCAGGGTGGGCTGCACATAGCGTTCCGTGATGATTTGCATATCCACAAGACCGAATTCGTCCTTCGCGGCCGCCCCGGAGATTCCCCATCTTATGCCAATCACGCCGACAACGACGACGGCCAGCAACACTGCCGCGAAAGAAACTCTGCCCTTCTGCGTCACAATAAATGCCTCCCCAACGTATCCGTAAGTTCTGTTATCCTGCGGGCGCCGCAAGATCAGACCGGGCGCCCATGCCATATGCTGACTCTAGAAGGCCGGTCCGATGCTGAAGAAGAGACCGCCACCTCTTTCCCCGATGCCATAGTCAAAACGCATGATACCCAAGGGCGTATCCAGGCGCAATCCGAAACCGTAGCCCACTTTGAGGCTCTGGGGTGCTTCCTGAGTGCTCTTCCAGGCCTGACCTACGTCCACAAAGAACGCCCCCTGGAGTATTTTGGCTATTTTGAAGCGATACTCGGCATTGCCATAGACCATGCGATCCCCGCGGAACTCACCGTATTTGTAGCCGCGCAGTGTATCGGCGCCCCCCACTCGAAACTCGTCCTGCTTAGGAAGATTGCCGTGGGCCAATCCTCCTACGAGGCGGAACGCCAGCGTCTGATCCGCTCGGCCGACCTTAAAGTAACGGCTGGTCTCACCTACGTATTTGGTGAACTGAGTATCACCGCCAAAGAAATAGCCTGCTGCCTCGACGCTTAGATTGGCGCGCATTCCTGACAAAGGATAGAAAGGATGATCGGTCGTATCCGTACGCGTCTGCAGCGTCAGACTGCGCGTCTTGTTCTTCGCGGCCTCCATACCATCCCCTTCGGGAATGATCTCACTGTCTTCGATCTTCAGTGTCATCAGTCCCTGAGTGTACTGTCCGACAGGTCTGCCAAAAGTGAGGTCTCCCCCGACACGGCGTTCGTTATAGCCCAGTTCCTCTTTGCCCTCATACTCAATTCGGTCAGAGGACTTGTTGTACAGGTTGACACCAAAGGACGTTCGCGTACCCAGCAAATAGGGCTCGTAGAATCCCAGATCGTAGCTCGTCTTTCTCTGGGCAAACTCGGAGCGGACGGTCAGGCGCTCTCCGCGACCTAAGAAGTTCTCTTCAGCATACTCCAGATAGCCGAGAAAACCGTCTGCCGTACTGTAACCCGCACCGAAACCTGCTGAACCGGTCAAACGCTCGACCACTTCGACCTCGACATTGAACATATCGGTATCGGGGACGGGAACAAACGCCCTGCGCACCTCATCGAAGAAACCCAGATGGAGCACTCGCCGCAGGTCTTCTTCGAGTTGATACATATTCAGATACTCGCCGGACTCGACTGTGAACTCGCGCCGAATCACATTATCTCGGGTCTTAGTGTTCCCCTTGATGATAAGCTCGCCCAAACGAGCCCCGGCCAGCGCTATGATGAGCTCGCCTGACTGTGACATGGCCACATCCACCGGCTGTACTACATAGCCATGCGCCTGCATCACTCGTTCTTCAAGAGTGTCAAGGTCTTGCTCCAGTTGACGGAAGTTGAGTACCTCGCCCTCCTTTTGAGCGAAAAACCCGCGGAACGACTCCGGCTTCAGCACCTCCGTCTCGATCCTGACTGACTGAACAACCGGATTCTCCGTCGGCAAAAAGATGACCTTGACTCCGTCGCCTTCCGGAGCCAAACCTGCTTCCACATTGCTGAAATACCCTGTTTCGATGATTGCCTGTAGATCGTCCTGGACGCGTCTGGGATCCAGCGGTTCACCCACGACGGTCTGTGTGACGGCCTTCAAAACGATCTCAGGCGAAAGCGTGCCTAATCCTTCGACAGCGATCGCCCGCACTATGGGATCGTTTGACTTGGATGCGGCCGCCCAAGCAGACGGACTGATCTGAGTCAGGACAAAAAGCCCGACAAGAACGACCCTGATAAGCCGATAATTCGCGTGGCGCATCAGATGCGAACCTCCTTCGATACTGTATGTGCCTCTTCTGTTTTTCCGCAGCTCTTACCTGCTTTATGACCCCGACACTTCATGGTCGTACATCCGAATATCGGTAAGTATGGCATGGGCGTTGGGTGGGTATCAAAACCGCGTCCGAGCCTTGACACCCAACCGCAGCTCACCGTCGTTTCTTACTCCCACTGAAAGCCTCCAGCCATCGTCCAGGTCGTATTCCAAAGTCAGTTCGCCCTGTGGTTCGGAAAACAGCGATTGCTCATATGTCAGATAAATACGGGGCAACAAGGTTTTACCGACGGAAAGACGAATGCGTCTCTGCGACAGGTCAGGTTCCAGACGAAAATCATCCAGCCCCAGACTTTGGCGGACTGCATCTTCGACCCCGCCGACCAGACTCATCGCCATTCCTTGTTGCAGCATTTCCATCAGATCCATGTTCCCCGAGTTCATCCGGGCCAATTGACCCGGCCACTCCAGCAACGCCAGAATCTCCTGTTGTGACATCGGAGGTTGACTTGTCAGCCGCGCCCCGAGGTGTGGTAGGATTCCGCTGAGCTGCAGCGCTACGGTCGTCCTGCCGATCCAGGTTGTCCCCCACAACGATATACGAGGGAATACTCCACGGGAAGGCACGAATTCCGCCACTGCTTCTTCTAAGACGAAGTTCGTCCCCAGGTAGTTGAGACGACCGCGATCCGCCGCCAGCTGACCCGCCAACTCAGGACCCGATACCCGCCCTGTCGCCCGCAGGCGACCCTTGACAGGGACATCCAACAAAGAGCCGAGGCGCACACGCAGCTGATTAACCTGAACATCAATATCCAGGCGGGGGTCGATCATCCCCGGACCCGTGGATCCCGCCGTCTGCAGCGATCCCATGTCCAGTGTTCCTTTGCGCAAGACCAGCTGACCTGTGATACTCGGATCATTCACAGGTCCCTCAACCCGGAGGCGTAGCGCCCCCTCTGCCTCTATTCCCGATACTCTGGGACGCAGATCGCCTGTGATGGTGGCCTGCACCTGAGGTTCTTCCACCCCCTGCCATGTGAGTTCACCAACGGCATTCAGACGGCCTCCCAATGCCTTGGCACTGATTGTCTCGAGTCTCAGCCGATTACCCTCAAACAACACCTTAGCCTGAACGTCCTCCAGATTTCCCCATGGCTCCGGAAGAGGAATCTCAGCCTTTTCGATGTTGGCCTCACCGTTGATGGCCAGATCATCGAAATCTCCGGTCACATGCAATTGCAGATGGCCGTGGGCTCCCGCCTCGCGCATCAGCGATCCCCAGGACCGCCCCGAAGGAAAAAACGGCAGCCACACAAGAAGCGGGGTCAGAGGACCCGACGGAACGCCTATGCGCAGATCCACCGCCTCCGACTCCCGAAACCCCAGAAAAGATGCCATGCCCGGGAAAAGAGGCACGGAACCCTCCAGCTGTAGTGGACGACCCGACGCACTCGCCCGCCAGTCCTCAAGATGCATCCTGCCGCCGCGCAGGACAACCCTTCCCGCTGCCTGTGTGACCGGTGATCCACCCAGAATCAGTTCGGGGCTTTCCCAGCGCAGACTCCCTTCGGCTTGGCCCTGATTGGCCTTCACATCCACAGTACCGCTGATCGTTCCGTCTATGTCGGCAATTCCCAGCAAGGCCAAGGGCAGTTCACTCCAGTGGCCGGCAATGCAGACTCCGTCCGGTGTCAACGAACCCTGCAGTCGGGCCTGACCTTCTCGTGCGCTGAATGATAAGCTGTCCAGATTCCACTCTTGTCCCCAACCGTTTCCGGTCAGGCCGGCGACAAAGGGGATATCAGACAAGACGCCCTGAAATTCCACATCTCCGGCGAGTGTCTTCGTCGGATCCGTGGAATAATCCGCTTGGATTCTGCCTCGCACGGCCACCGACGGTACGGCAAACGTTCCGCCGATCTTCGGCGCCGCGAGCGGACCGCGCACCCTGAGTGCGGCCTCGACGGCCGTCTCCGAAAACGTTCCTCCGAGCAAGTCCCACGGCAGCTCGCCGATCCGTATTCCCTGCGGAGTGAGCAAAAGATCCACAGCCCCGGCACCGACATGCCCGCGAGCCGTCAGCTGTCCTCCTGCCACAGCCACCTTCGCCCGGTCAATCACGGTGACGCCCTCAACTATTTCCACATCAGCGGTCAGATCGGTATACGACTGTCCCCAAGCACGTCCTTGCCCTCCCGCGACTGAGATCTCATAGACGAGACGATCCACAGGGCCGTGGATTCGAAGCCTTCCTGAGACTTGTCCTTCCCACGGCCAGGCGAAGCGCGCCCAGGCCAGCACTTCCTCGGTAGGCAACCGGTCTGACTCCACCTGGCTGTCCAAGTACCCAGTCACCCTGTCAAAGCGTCCCGCCCAGGTATACACGGCTTCGCTTTGATCGGATCGAAGCACACCCTGCTGAACCGAGATTCCATCGGCATCGACCCACAGGTGCCCCTCAAACTGGCCCGTTCCTGACAACGCCCACCACGGCAGGATCTGTTGAAGGGGCTCTCCCT
The DNA here is from genome assembly GCA_050945315.1 of Limnochordia bacterium. Classification (GTDB taxonomy): domain Bacteria; phylum Bacillota; class Limnochordia; order DTU080; family DTU080; genus DTU080. Next base: position 6,797 of record JBMNSS010000019.1, read on the forward strand.
CAAAGGATCCTTTCACGGCCAGCGTAAGTCCGGCGACGTCTCCGTGACCGGTCAGATCCGCTCGTCCGGCGGGAGTGACGACTTGCAGAGCTAATCTTTCCAGACGTGACGCATCGACGACATCGCCCTGGCCGCGAACGTGCAGTGGAAAAGGCAGGGCGTTCAAATCGAGTTCGCTCTGCCTCAAAAAGACGCGCAGCCCCCGGGGAGACACCGATTCCAGAGTCAACAGACGCTCTGACCACGTCTCTGTTCCCCATGTGACCTTGAGATCGCTGATCCGTATGGGAAATTCCAAAGGAGGCATCTCGTCTGAGCGAGCCTGTGTAGCGGATACCAAAGCCAGAAGATCGGAGGCAAGGCCGTGCAGTGTGATTCGCGGCGAATGCACCCGAACAGCCCGAATGGACTCCGCCACGGCCTGAGTACGAAACAGACGCCACAAAGAAAAATCGACAGTGACATCACCGATCTCCACCAAAGCCTGCGCGTCGGCAGACTCAAAGGCCAACTGCACACCCCGCAAGCGGACATTGCCTGAGGAGGTCACTTCGACGGATTGTAATTCACATGGAACCCCAAGGGAGTCACTCAGCTGTCGGACCAACACGGTTTTCGCACGTTGCAAAGGAGCCAGGTGCGGCAATCCAACACTGATCGCTGTGACCGATACAGCCAGAATCGACACCAAGGCAGCCGCAACTCGAAACCAGGTACGGATGGGCAAAGGGGCACCTCCCGCAGGCAGCGCTGGTGAGTTTGTTCGCCATGGCGGTGATCACCCCTGTTAGACAACTCTACCAGCCTTCACACGAAGAGCCTACTCACTGTTCTCTGTTGAGTCCGCATCGTCGGTCGCGTTACCGGCATCGGACAAGATCTCCAAAGAAACGCTGGCGGCCCCTTGGATATAGTAGGGAGTGACCAATCGCGCCTTGACGGGTTCAGGCATCGCCTCACTGCCGAACAAAGGCAGATCCGGTTGCGGTTGCTCATCTTCAGACAGCTCCAGAACCGAAACCTCACTGACGATCGGTTCTTCCTCCATAGGCATGGGATAAAACTCAGCCACAATCTCATAGTTGCGATCCCGTTCAAACAAGGCGGCCAGGAATCTGCTCAGATCCGTCGCCGTACCGGATTCATCACCGTCTTCGTCGTCACCAATTTCGGCTCCCGACTCTCCAAGTTGCTCGGCCAGTTCCCAAGCAATCACCCGCGGGGCACCGTAACCGCCGGCGCGTACAAAGATGGTCACCTCACCGGGTGCGGTACCCTCAGGAATCCGAAGGGGCAGAGTACGCGAGATAGGCTCTTCGCGGAAGGGTCGCAAGCTTACTTCGATCTCTACGACCTCCCCGGGCACAACGTGGCTTTTTTTCGCCCGGGCAGACTCGATCCGTGCCGTTCGCCTTCCGGGCTCGATATCCGCCCGGATACTGATGAACTCCGGCGTAATCGCAGCGAACTCGTTGGCCAAAAGCTTCTGCAACCCCATGAGCAGCTCACCCAAAGAGACCGCCGAGATATCAGAGGCACTGTAAAACAGGTTGTCTCGCGCCAGGACCCGGGGCAGTTCCATCCCCTCAACGCCGGCGATCACTCTGGCCATTACCGTAGCCGTTCCCGGACCAATCCGGTCGAGCCCCCTGTCGAAGGCCTCAAGAAGCGTGATAGCCAGCAAAGGCACCGTAAGAGTCTCGTCATGGGCAATCTCGGCACTGAACCGGGTCAGTCTCTCTGACGCCGCGTCATATACATCCACTTCCACGAGGATCGCTTGGGGCAGCTCCCCGAGTCGGCCGGCGACTCCGGCCTGACGATCTTGGGTCAACCGTCCCACAGCTTCCAGCGGTGCCCCAATCTTAAAGGGGACTTCTATACTCGACACGACCTCATGTACATAGGCTCCGGCGGCAAAAAAATCCACGCTTCCGCGGTTCAGGAACGGATGACCAAAAGCCATGAAAGTCTGACCGTCCACAAAGGTCACCGTGCCCAAGGCGGTTAGGTCCACGTCGCCTTTGACCAGTTGGACGCCGATGGCGCTACCAGGCTCGAGTTCGCACACCTCAACTCCCTCAGGGGCCTTTCCGCCGGGTACCGAGAACATGCTCCAACCGTTCAGCGATGACTCCAATACGCGCTGTGTGCGCCGTCCGAGTCCGCTCACGGCCAAAGGGGTGGACAAAGGCACCGCGACCCCCACTTCGGAAGGTAACTGACTGCGCAATGCTTCAGCTTCGGCGGGATGCCGGGCGATGACGACACCCGACCAGAGTCCGTCGCTGGCGATTGGCACAGGCTCCTCCGCTTCATCATCTGCAATGTCCCGGCTCAACAACTCGGCTACCGGTAACATATCATCGATGGGGGTGACCAGACCAATCGTATGATCAGCCATTGAAAAGCCGTAGGCCAAGGCTCCGATGAGCTCACCCTCAATAAAGACGGGACTGCCGCTCATACCGGCTGCAATACCGCCGGTTCTTTCGATAAGAGGACCATAGGTACGGACCAGAATCAGGGAACTCGAAGGACCCGTTCCCGCCACCACGCCGAGAACTTCCACTCCGAACTCCTCTACCGTCATCCCCGACACCACGGTCTTTCCGATGCCGAGCGCACCCTTTTCAACGGCACTTACCGGTCTTATCACCGGCATCTCACCGGCCACGGCAAGAGTGCAACGCAGTAGTATGGCGACAAACACCACAACCAAGATGTCAATCTTGCGTATTCTCTTATCCGGCACACAATCGCGGCCTGTTCGTTCGGACGAACGCGCCGCTTCCCTCCCCTTAGCAAGACGTTCCACACTACTCTATTGAGCCGTGGTTGTCGCCCTCCAAGGCCTCTGCAACGTCGGAGGCCTCAAACATGACAAGCAACGCTGTACCAAGTGCCCGCTCGTTCCCATTGCTGGGTATGTTCACCACCTGGTCCCCAACCACCATGGTAGTCGACGCGCCTCCATCCAAATTCATGGCCTCTACGGCTCCCAACTCGATCATGAGTCCGGCCAACTCCTCCAGCGTCATGCCCACGCTGAAGCCCGGCCGTCGCCCGTCCACCGTGACCAAAAGCACAGTGCCTTCAGCGGTACAACCCATGGCCGTACGCGGCGCGCGGCCTTGAGACACATCCGGTCGAAAATGCTCCTCATCCGAAGTCACCGTAATCTCGCCCTGCGTCACCAAACGGGGTCCTCCACCAAGCGCAAACCAGACTTCCTCACCCGGTATGACAACGTCACTCTCCGCCAGATGAAGCTCCCACATCAGCCGGCAGGGCTCTCCCGGCTCAAGAGTGTCCAACTGCTCCGAAGGATCTCCCGAAACCACAACCAGTCCCGGTATCAAGCCCGTCCCGCCGAAGCCCCGAGCGATGACTACTCCCTCTTGTAGCAGGAGCTCAGATCTATATGCCGGGGTCTGGGAACCAAAGGCCACGTTGTAGACCACGCACTCACCGTCTTTGGCCGGCCGGTTTACGCCGTGCACCGGCAATGAGGAACCGTCTGCCAACTGTAACCACATGCGCAGTGAAACCCGTTCAAAGCCGCCCGTGCCATCAGTGAGTACCACAAAGGCGGTCCGTTCGTGCACAGGAGCGCTGATCAACACTCCTTTATCAACCAACAGCCCCAAAGGCAGGCCGCTGGAGTTGATGAAAGTACCGTTGACCGCTGCTACGGCACCCTCACGCCGCGCTGTCTCCGAAAGAGGCTCCAGTCCCACACTACGTCCCTTGGCCAAGCCAATAGACAGACGGACCTGCGGCGTATGCTCAACCCGCAGGATATTGACAACGTTGGGCCCGTGGCGTTCCATCCTATATTGCTTCTGGAACATGACCCCGGGAACGACCTCTACCGGGCCGATGACCTCCACCGGGTCTCTATCTGTCGCTTCGGCCGGACAAAGAAGGAGAAACGGTATGATGGCACAATTGATGAGCACGGGAATGAGGCGTCGCGGTACACGATTTCTTATGCGAATCACACCCGGCTGACCAGCACATGCACGTGCCGCATACGCTCCAGGTCTTCAAGGACTCTTCCAGTGCCAATGGCCACCGCTGAAACGGGGTCTTCAGCCAGTTCCACGGGAATGTCAGTCTCAGCAGCGATTCTGTTGGTCAATCCCTGCAAAATCGAACCGCCGCCGGTCAGAATGATCCCTTTGTCTACAATGTCTGCGGCCAATTCGGGGGGTGTGCGCTCCAATACCGCACGAACGGCTTGAATGATGGCCCGCACGGCTTCTTCCACTGCCTCAGCCATCTGATACTGCGAGATAAAAACAGTCTTGGGAAGTCCGGTCACACAATCACGGCCGCGGATCTCCATTCGCTTACTGCGATCGGGTTCATATACATTCCCCAGGGTGATTTTGACGTCTTCCGCAGTGCGTTCACCGATAATCAGTCCCAGTTCCTTGCGTACATAGCGAACAATCGCATCATCAAAACTGTCTCCGGCGATGCGCAAAGACTCACTGACCACCTCACCGCCCAGGCTGATCACGGCGATGTCAGTGGTGCCGCCACCCACATCAACGACCATGTTGCCCCCCGGCTCTTCAACAGGCATCCCCGCCCCGATAGCCGCGGCCATGGGTTCGGAGATAAGGTGAACGCGCTTGGCGCCAGCCTCCATACAAGCCTCCACAGCGGCGCGTCTTTCAACGCTGGTCACACCAGAGGGAACACACACAACTATTTCAGGTCGGAAAAAACGGCGCTTGCCGCAGACCCTCTCAATGAAGTAGCGAAGCATCATCAGAGTAGCGTCATAATCAGCTATAACTCCGTCTTTTAACGGCCGAGTGGCCACAATGTTTCCGGGGGTTCGGCCTATCATCCGCCGGGCATCTTCACCAATAGCCACGACACGCCCGGTGGAAGTCTCACGGGCCACCACTGCAGGCTCTGCCAGTGCCACACCCTTTCCACGGACATAGATAATGACCGTGGCTGTACCAAGGTCGATACCAATCTCTCGTGCAATCATATACTCCTGCCCCTTAACCGGCCTGTGAGATCCAAATTTTGGCCCACGTCAGGAGCACGATTTCGACGATGGGATACGGATTCCCTTCCGGGTTCGCATCAATATGAAAGCGAGGAGGCCCTGAATCAAAGGTCGATGGAGGTGTCTATGAAGCCTGACGGTTTTGACGCCCGTATTTCCTTTTCGTCGCCTCACCGCCGCGAATATGACGCTCAGCTTTGTTGCGATCAAGTATGCGTTTGACGCGTCGGGCCATCTCTTTGCTCACCTTGGGAAGACGCTCGGTCATATCTTTGTGAACGGTACTCTTACTGACCCCGAAGACAGCAGCGGCTTGCCGAACGGTCGCTTGTGTATCAACAATATACCGCGAGATATCGATAACACGCTTGCGGATGTAGTCGCGCAACGTCGGACCCCCCTCGCGCGTTTTGCTAAATGTATATGCGAGGGGTCGAACCGTATTCTAGCTGACCGTCTTGATCATGGCTGTGGCAGGTATTTCCGGGGATCAACCAGATCGTCCCCACGGCGAAGCACAAATGCGACAGCAGCGTCGTCATCTTTCATACTCGTGCCTAAAGGACTGCCGCCGGCGACAGCCTGGTGCGGCTCCACGACCACTTCTTCAAGGCCGCGGTATTCAGAGTGCCAATCACCCTGATGAGCAAGTACTACGTCCCACCCACCGGCCCGTGACTTGCTGACCTGGGTCACGACACCTTCGTACGACGAAACGACCGATTCGCCGGGCTGTTCAGGTCTGATCTCTACACCCGGCGAAAGACGCCAGTCTCCGTACTGCGGATGGCGATACCAGCCCGGTTCCCGCACTACTTCACCCATCACAGGGATGACGGCTTGGGCGGGATCGAACGAAACCACAGTGGCCACGTTCTCGTTTTCTCTACTCGCTCCTTCGGCAGAGTGTTGGTCTTCAATCATCGGAGCCAAAAGCTCCTCATCATCTTGCATCTCAAGCATCGATTGCGGAACGAAAGGCTCCTGGTGGGATACCGCCGCTTGAGGCAGCGCAGGAAGAGATGATATCAAAGCCGCCCGGCCCATGAGAACAAGCAAACAGACCAGTCCGCAACCCAGCCAGATCACAACAGGCCGCGACCGACCGGCGCACTTGCGCCACAGAACGCCCAAACGCTCACGCCACATAGCCCACATCGGCTACACCTCCGTATCTTGCACATACTCACCTTCAGCTTGCGCAAGACAGAGCGGTGTTATGCATCGTTAATGCCAGCCGTCTCATACACCCGGTATGTCTGCCGGGCCATGGTTTCTTGAGTGAATGACTCTTCGAAACGCCGACGGGCGGCATTCCCCATGCGCGCGCGTAACGGGGGATCTTCGACAAGACGCCGCAAAGCGGCGCTGAGAGCCTCGGCGTCCTCAGAGGGCACGAGAAATCCTGTTTGTTCGGGCACTACCAACTCGGGCAGACCGCCCACATTGGTGGCTACCACCGGTTTACCCTGAGACATGGCCTCCACACATACCAATGGGCACATGTCTTCACGGGAAGGCAGGCAAAACACGTCATATTCAGCGAGACGCTCGGCGGCATCAGGCACGTATCCCAAGAATCTAACGTGCTGTGCTATACCCAGCTCGATCGCCATCCGGCGAAGCTCCTCTTCTTGCGGACCCGTGCCCATGATATCCAAGAGCAATGGGGCGCTTCCGGCCAAAGAACGCTGCAAGAGGGAAAAGGCCGATAGAAGAACATCTACGCCTTTGACGGGAGACAGACGCCCTACAAAGGCAACGCGAAACTCAGGGCCATCAGTGATGCGGGCTGAGGCCACATCGGCGACGCCGTTGTAGATGCGATGGAGTCTGGCGGGATCGGCCCCTCCCGCCAAGAGGAGTCGTCTTTCCGAGTCTGAGACACTGATCAACGCTTCGGCATAGCGGTTGGCACAGACAGCAGCCAAACGGTAACTGACGGGCCCGCCCCGACCATGAAACCCATGCACTGTCAACACTCTTGGCCGCCGCGGCCTTTGAGCCAGACCCGACAAGAACAACAGATCGGGCGAGGCATGGACATGGACCAAAGAAGCCTGTGGGATTCTCTCTCGCAAGAGACGACGGAAGCTTAGTAGCCAGCCGATCAATCCCGCCTGTGCCGGTCGAAAAGCGCTCCAGGTAATATCGTTTTCTTCCATAATTTCAGAAAACGGGCCGGGTGGGGCCAGGACCTCGCCCGTACACAATCCGAGGCGGCTGAGGCTCGTGATGAGCGTGAGCACGTGGCGCTCAGTACCTCCGGTTTCCAGGTAAGGAAGTACATGTATTACATGAGGTATCATAATCGGCCCCCCTGATGCGCACCAGCATCCTCACCGCATCAATCGCCCTCAGCCAACTTCGCCTCATCGGCGAGGATAACTACTCTATTATTGCGCACGTCAACAAATCCTCCTGAGATAATGGCGCGCCGCTTGCTGCCGCCGAGTTCACCGAAACGTGATACTCCGGCGGTCAACTCGGCAACAAGAGGGGCATGTCCGTAGAGGATGCCTAATCCGCCTTTAGTCCCCGGAAGCGATACATATTGAACTCGCTCACTGAGGATACGTCCTCGCGGCGTCACAATCTCCAAGTCCAGCCTGCGATCCATCTAGCTTGCCGCCCCTTGTTGAGCCTTTTGCCTTGCTTCATCGATAGTGCCGACCATATAAAAAGCCGATTCCGGCAAGTCATCGTGTCTGCCTTCCAGAATCTCTCTAAAGCCCCGTACCGTCTCCTCCCGAGTGACGTAGCGACCGGGTTGACCTGTGAAAGCCTCGGCCACGAACATAGGCTGCGACAAGAAACGCTCAACACGGCGAGCTCGGGCGACAGTCAGCTTATCTTCCTCCGAAAGCTCATCCATGCCCAAAATGGCGATGATATCCTGCAAGTCCTTATAGCGCTGCAGAAGCTCTTGCACCTTTCGGGCAACAGTATAGTGCCCGTCACCGACCACTTCAGGAGTGAGAATACGGGATGATGAAGCCAAAGGATCGACCGCAGGATAGATGCCTTTTTCCGCAATACGCCGTTCGAGGTTGGTGGTGGCATCCAAGTGCGCAAACGTGGTCGCCGGAGCGGGATCCGTGTAGTCATCAGCCGGGACATACACGGCCTGAATGGAAGTAATGGAACCTCGCTCGGTCGTGACGATGCGCTCCTGAAGCTGTCCCATCTCGGTCGCCAGCGTCGGTTGATACCCCACTGCCGAGGGGATACGCCCCAACAGAGCCGAGACCTCAGATCCGGCTTGAACGAAGCGGAAGATATTATCGATAAAGAGCAAGACATCTTGGCCTTCTGTGTCCCGAAAATGCTCCGCAATGGTCAAAGCGGTCAGCGCCACCCGCAACCGCGCCCCCGGAGGTTCATTCATCTGACCGAACACCAGCGCCGTTCGCTCAATAACACCGGATTCTATCATCTCGCGATGCAACTGTGTGCCTTCCCTCGTACGTTCACCCACCCCGGCAAAAACGGAGTAACCGCCGTGTTCATACGCGATATTCCGGATCAGCTCCATGATAAGAATCGTCTTTCCTACCCCGGCTCCCCCAAACAAGCCTATCTTGCCGCCCCGGGGATAGGGTGCCAACAGATCGATCACCTTGATTCCGGTCTCAAGAAGCTCACTTCCGGGTCTGACCTGTGATACATCGGGTGCCGGCCTGTGGATCGGCAGACGCGGCTCACTCTCAATTGGCCCCTTACCGTCGATGGGCTCTCCCATGACATTCAGAACTCGTCCCAGGGCATCCACGGGAGTAGTGATCGGTCCACCCGTATCCACTGCCGGCATGCCTCTGAACATACCGTCGGTGGAAGACAGGGCAATGCAGCGCACCTTGTTGTGCCCCAAATGCTGGGCAACCTCCATGGTAACGTCAATCCGGCGCTCAGCATCTCCATGTTTGACCCGGACGGCGTTATGAAGATCCGGCAACTTACCCGAAGGGAAGCGTACATCGACCACGGATCCCGCCACTTGTACCACTCGGCCCACCAGAGCACCGTTCAATCCCATCGCTGTCCCCCCCTGTAGCTGTTTAGTCAGTCGTTCGCGTCTTCTGCTAAGGCGTTGGCCCCGCCCACTATCTCACTGATCTCAAGGGTGATGCCCGCCTGACGCGCCCGGTTTAGACCCAGGGTCAGCGTCTCGATCATCTCTTCCGCGTTGTCCGTAGCCTGACGCATAGCCACCATACGGGCACCGTGTTCACTGCATGTCGCATTGAGTAAAACGGTATATAGCAAGACGTCAATATAGCGTGGCATCAATCTGTTGAACACCTCAAGCGGCGAGGGCTCAAATATCGTGGTGTACTCCTCAGATCTTGGTCCTTGAGAGATCTCAGCGGGAAGAAGACGCCTTAGCGTGGGACGATGTACCATGGTGTTGACGAAATGCATGTACAAAAGGTTGACGGCATCTACATCGCCGCTCAAGAATGAGTCTCGCAGGCGACCGGCCAACTGACGTACGTCAGGCCAGTCGATGTCATCTCCCACTTCGCCATAGACGGTATCCGGAACAATACCGTGAGCCTGAAGAAGATCCGCCCCTTTACGACCTAAAACCCATAGGTCGAAAGGACGTTGTTCTTGCCGCAACACGCGTGTCACCCAATCAGTCAGATTGGCACTGTAACCGCCTGTCAATCCATGGTCCATGGCGATCACTACATAGCGGACGCGCTGTATCTCTCGCTCTTGTAACAAAGGATGTTGCCCTACTCCGACAACGGCACTTAGGAGTTCCTCCAGCTTTTCCGCATAGGGGGTCACCGCATCGATCAGCCCTTGAACACGGCGCAACTTGACCGCCGATACGATCTGCATCGCCCTCGTGATATGCTGTGTGTTGCGCACACTTCTGATGCGCCGCTTAATCTCTGTTTGTGAATGACCCGCCATGTAGGGCAGCCCTCCTATTCCGCAAAGCCTTCCGAGAATCGTACTATGGCCTCCCGGACTTCCCTTTGCATGGCCTCATCCCACTCACCCCGGGCAATTCTTTCCATTACGTCACTGTAGTTGGAGTTCATGAACCCGATCAATCCCTGCTCGAAGTCTCGTATACGTTCTGTCTCCAACCGGTCCAGATAGCCCCGAACGGCGGCAAACAAGACCACTACCTGATCAGCTGCGGACATAGGCTCATACTGATCCTGCTTCAAGACCTCTTGAATCCGCTCACCGCGTGTCAGCCGCTGTCTCGTCGAGTCATCTATTTCAGCGCCGAATTGAGCAAAAGCCGCCAACTCACGATACTGGGAAAGATCCAGGCGCAAAGAGCTCGACACACGACGCATAGGGCTAATCTGAGCGTCGCCACCCACGCGAGAGACTGATATACCCACGTTGATGGCTGGTCTTTGTCCCGAATAAAACAGATCCGTCTCCAAAAATATCTGTCCGTCAGTGATAGAAATGACGTTGGTCGGGATATAGGCCGAAACGTCACCGGCTTGCGTCTCGACAATGGGCAACGCAGTCAACGACCCGCCCCCCAGCGCATCGGAGAGCTTGGCTGCCCGCTCCAAGAGACGAGAGTGCAAATAAAAGACGTCCCCGGGAAATCCCTCACGACCGGGCGGTCTCCGCAACAGAAGTGAGAGCTCTCGGTAAGCGGTCGCATGCTTGCTCAGATCATCATAGACACAGAGCACGTGTCGACCCGCATACATGAAATACTCACCCATGGCGGTGCCGGCATATGGGGCAAGAAAGAGCAGAGGAGCCGGATCAGCCGCAGAGGCCAAGACTACGATGGTATAGTCCATAGCCCCGCTCTCCCGCAACTTCTCGATGATACCGGCCACGGTGGAAGCCTTCTGACCAATGGCCACATAGATGCAGATCATATCCTGACCTGCCTGGTTGATGATGGTGTCGATGGCAATCGCCGTTTTTCCCGTCTGACGATCACCGATGATCAGCTCGCGCTGGCCCCGGCCTATGGGAGTCAGAGCATCTATGGCCTTCAGACCTGTCTGAAGCGGTTCATACACGTTCTGCCGATCCATGATTCCGGGAGCAGGGCCTTCCACGGGCTGATAGGCCGCAGGGACAATGGGACCTTCCCCGTCCAAAGGACGGCCCAAAGGATCAACTACCCGACCGATTAAAGCCTCGCCTACGGGCACCTGCGCGATTCGGCCGGTACGCCGCACCTGGTCTCCTTCACAGACATGATCATAGGAACCCAATAAGACGCAACCGATGCTGTCCTCATCCAGATTCAGAGCCATACCCAACAACTGACCCGGAAACTGTAACAACTCACCGGCCATAGCGTCACGCAGACCGCGCACACGGGCGATGCCGTCACCGACCAGAGTCACCGTACCGACCTCTTCGACGATCACTCCTGGCCTAAAGTGAACCAGGCGCCGCTCCAGGGTCGTTGCTAAGCCATCGGCCATATCACGGAGTGTGTCAGGTATTGCCACCCGCGATGTCTCTACATTGACCGCGGGATGATAATCCTTTATGCGTTGTTTTATGCTTGTTCCGATCCTATCGGAGCCGATCGCCACGTACGTCACCTCTGTGATGCAAGTTATTTATGCGAATCCTGAGAACCATTTTCCGTCAAGAACCTCTCAAGTTGACGTAGGCGGCTGCTGATGCTGTCGTCGATGAAGACACCGTTGATCCTGAGCCGCGCCCCACCGATAAGATCCGGATCCTCCCGCACTGCGAGGCGGACCTCCTTATCCCCGCCCAGTCGGGCAAGCCGCTGCCGCAAGGACAGGCAGAGTTCTTCGGGTAGGGGCACTGCGGTGGTCAACTCGACTCGCAGGCTGTCTCGGCTGTCATGAACATCGTTGGTCAACTCTTCAACCACTTGCGGCAAGACCATGACCTTCTCGATAAAGTCCCGGAGTATTTGGCGATGCTCGCCATCACTGATCACTCGCCCCAACACCTGGCTCGCGGCCATGACCGCCATGGTCACCATATCCTCCTGCAGCGAAGCCAACATCGTCTTCTTGGACTCTTCGATCTCCTCCCTGGCCTTGGCAATTATCTGTTCATACTTTGCATCGGCTTCGTCTTTTTTGGCTTGTTCGTATTCTCGTGCTTCTCGGGCAGCCTGACGAAGAATCCTCTGTGCCTCTTCATCGACCGAACCGAGCTTCTTCTGATACTCTGCCCGCAGGGCATCGGCCTCCCGGCTGGCCTTTTGGGCATTGGTCAAAGATTCTTCAACGAAGGCCTCCCGCTTCTTCATAAGGTCCCCGATTGGCCGAAACAGCAAAAAGCTGAGACCGCCTATGACCACAATCACGTTGATGACCTGGAAGATAAACGTCCACGGATGCAGTGAGACCGGATTCGCGGGAGCTGCCTCAGCAACCACCGTAAGGAAACCCAAAGGCAGCGACACTTTCTGAAATCCCCCTATCCACCACTCGGTGCTGCGACTGCCACCAATGCATGGCTCGATCGACCATGCTTATATGTCGGTCGATCCTCATGCCTCTACATCTTCACCCATATGAGGATGGCGACCACAAAACAAAACAGTGTCAGGGCCTCCATGAAGGCCAAGGCGACCAACAGGGTAGTCCGGATCTCGCTTGCCGCTTCCGGCTGACGCGACATTCCGGTGACCGCAGCGACGGTAGCCCAACCTTGACTGATGGCAGAGATAATTGCCGGAACCAGTACCGTTAAAGAGACCGCGAAAAAACCACTCAACATCCTGATGCTTCCTCCTCAACAAGTCAGTTTTTGCCTTAACGCCTGGGTTATTGATCGCCCGCAGCGAAATAGGTGATGGTCAAAAGAGTAAAGATGTAGGCTTGAATACTCCCCATCAAAATGCCGAGAACCATGACCGGTGTCGGGGCTAGGACGGGGACCAGCAAAAAGAGGATGGTAACAACCATTTCTTCCCCGAACATGTTGCCGAAAAGACGTATCGCCAGTGAAAAAGGCTTCACCAACTCTTCGATTATGTTCATCGGAATCATGACCACGGTGGGTTGTGCGAGATGCCGCAAGTACCCGGTCATCCCCTTACCCCGCACGAGAGTGATATGAACCAGGGCCACGGTTGTCAGGCCCAAAGCGGCCGCGGTCATCAAGTCGGTGGTTGGCGGCATAACCCCCGGAATCACCCAACCGAGATTCAGGACAACAATGAAAACGAACAGTGACCCGACAACAGGCAGATGCCGTCGCCCCTGCTTTCCCATTGCCCCGTCAATCATCGAGTACAGAAACTCAACCAGGAGCTCCAACAGCGTCTGTACTCCGCGCGGTCTTTCTTCGAGGCGGCGCCTGATCAACAACGCACCGACGAACAACACCGCCATGATGATCCAGGTGTTCACTACGGTTGACGTGATCTCCACAGGACCGATGCGCCACACCACACGACGGACTATATGATCCATCACATGAGCGAGCGCCTGCGTCTTGTCCCCCACACCTCAGTCTCCTTTCTCATTCCTCGGGCGCCGCAGCATCTGATATCAGTGCGCGTATCTCAGTCGCCATCGTCCAGCCACTCAATAGCATGGCCAGGAGGATTCCCGCCAACAGAAAGACCGGAGCAGTCCGCAACCTGACATCAGCCCAGTTCCCCGCCCTATAGCCGAGGAAAAGATAGGCGATGGTCGTCAACACCCAAGAAAGACCCATGCCGCTGTACTTGGCAAATTGAACGAGCCCTTTGTTCACGCGCCGACACCTCCCCGGAAAAAGAAACAAGCGCATGCCTCCAACCCGTAAACAGGCTGTCGTCATCCGCTTGGAGTACTCCTACGAGGTTAGCTGACGGGTTTGGGCACCCAAGTTGCCCTACCTGGAAGGTTTCCAGGATTCACCCCAGAATCCGGGCCCCCCGTACCTCTGCTAAAGAGGTTTCGGAGATAGTCTTTATGACCTCATGTTGTTGCCATGCTCTATTATAGCGTAGGAAGCATGAAAAGACAATTATGGCGGAAAGTCACCATGCCCGACCTTGGGCTCTAATGCCTGCGGCACAGATGGGTCTGTAGGACCTCGATGATACGCTGAGCGGCTTTTCCGTCACCATAGGGATTGGCTGTCCGCGCCATACGTTCGTAGGCATCGCCATCGCTCAGCAACTCGCTCGCTGCCGCCACAATCACAGGCGTGGCCGTTCCCACCTTGCGCAACGTACCGGCGGCGATCCCTTCGGGACGTTCAGTCGTATCCCGTAACACCAAGACGGGCTTGCCTAACGCCGGCGCCTCTTCCTGAATGCCCCCGGAGTCCGTGAGAATAAGGAAGGCCCGGCTCATCAGGTTGGCAAACTCCTCGTACTCAGGAGGCTCGACAAGATGCACACGCTCAAGCATCCCCAACTCCTGCTTGATCAAGGCCCGCACAGCCGGGTTCTTGTGCATGGGAAAGACAATCCGGGTGTCCTCAAAACGGCTGAGGATCTCCCGCAGGGCCCGAAACACCCTAACCATGGGCGCGCCGAGATTCTCTCGCCTGTGGGCGGTAACCAACAGCAGGCGGTCCGGCGAAGCGGCAATCCGGGCCAACTCAGGATCCCGAAAACGATAGTCACGCCGGATCACGGAAAAGAGGGCATCGATGACCGTATTGCCCGTGACGAAGATCGAAGAAGGAGGCACATTCTCACGCACCAGATTCTTTTTGGCCGTCTCGGTAGGTGCAAAATGAACGGCGGCGATCCGGCTGATGATACGCCTGTTCATCTCTTCCGGAAAAGGATCGTATGGATGCTCCGTGCGCAGACCGGCTTCCACATGTCCGACCGGGATCCGCCTGTAATACGACGCCAAAGCCGAAGCCATGGCAGTGGCGGTATCACCGTGAACCAAAACGACATCGGGGTCTTCCCGCTGAAATACCTTTTCCAGACCGGTGAGCACCCGCACAGTGACGTCCGTAAGAGTCTGACCGTGACGCATAATGGCCAAGTCGTAATCCGGAACGATGGCAAAGAGCTTCAGCACTTGATCGAGCATATCTCTATGCTGGCCTGTGACCACGACCTTTGATCGCAAGGGCGAATCACAGAGCGCCCTTATCACCGGAGCCATTTTGATGGCTTCCGGCCGCGTGCCGAAGATCACCATCACCTTCAGACTTTCAGTCGCCTCTGTCATCTCCGGAAGCCCTCTGACCGTATTCATTGTCTGCCCAAGCCCGCTGATAGGGCGATGGCAATACACCCACCCGCTGCCCGACAACCATCGCGCATACGACAATCACAACAAAGACCGCGATGCCTTCCCAATCCTTGAGCCCCAGCGACCACACAGCCCCCAGACCCAGCAATCCACTGACCGTATACAAGGCCAGCACTGCCTGCCTTTGTGTCAAGCCGAGAGCCAAGAGTCTGTGGTGTAGATGTCCCTGATCAGCCTCATAGAACGGTCGACCCGCGGCGACCCGTCGAATCACTGCAAAAAGAACGTCAAAGACAGGTACTCCCAAAGCCAGAATCGGCACGGTCAAGGCGATGGTCGCCGCTCCCTTCAAAGCCCCGTCAACCGCTATCACCGAAAGCATAAAGCCGAGAAACATCGCTCCGGCATCCCCCATAAATATGCGGGCCGGATTGAAGTTGTGAGGCAAGAATCCGCCAATGCTTCCGAGCAAGATAAGGGTCAGCAGCGCAATGCTTGGACGATTCAACTGCATGGAAACGAGTGCCAACGGTACGCAGGCGATCGCCGAGACTCCGGCGGCCAGGCCATCGAGACCGTCTATGAAGTTGACCATATTAGTGATGGCCACAATCCAAAAGACAGTGAGCGGAAAACCCCAAGATCCCAAATACAGCATCCCGCCGCGGAAAGGATCAGTGATAAACTCGATGCGATGCCCGTACAAGACTACCAGCACGGCTGCCGCCACTTGACCGACAAATTTGGCCCAGGGACGCAACTCCAATCGATCATCAAGCAGGCCGATCACCACAATGACGGTCGATCCCCAAAACAAGGAAAGGAAGCCTTCCGGCACCCGGGGCACGAAACGGTTGAGGCTGAAGAGTACGGTCAACCAGAACGCCCCGTAGATGGCAACACCGCCGCCGATAGGCATTGGTTTGAGATGAATGCGCCGCTCGTTGGGACACTCAACAAACCCGATTATTAGAGCCAGTTCGCGCACCAAGACAGTGAGAGCATAGGATAGCGCCACGGCTAATAGCGCAGCCGTCACAAAAGATGACATAGAATCACTCCCCATGCCCTTCGGAGAACGAGTCAAGTCTCACGCACTTCAATCTACTTGAGCATGCGGATCAGACTCAGCGGACTTCCAGCTCCGATATCTTGCGCAGACGCCCCTGATGCCTTCCCCCCTGAAACGGCTCAGCGAGAAAGGCCCTGATGATTTCCTGAGCAAGTCCGGGTCCGATCACTCTCGCTCCAAGGGCCAGAATGTTAGCATCGTTATGAGCGCGACTCATACGAGCCGAATAAGTGTCATGACACAAGGCGGCACGCGCCCCACCAACCTTATTGGCCGCAATGGATATACCGATGCCTGTCCCACATATCACTATACCGAAATCCGCTTCACCGCTGACAACCTTTTTGGCGACAGAAACTCCAAAATCAGGATAGTCCACCGATTCGGCAGAAAACGTTCCGCAGTCCAAAACCTCGCATCGTTCCTGCTCCAGCGTCTCAAGGACTGTTGCTTTGAGGACAAATCCCGCATGATCACAGCCGACCGCCACGCGCTTCATAATCATCTCCAACCTGTTTTCATTTTGTATCTTTTGTAAGAGCAGCGGCAAGAGTTCATGGATCTCCTGCGCGGTCTGCAGGTACCGGTCGTCGCTGCCGCCGAACGGATCCGCAACATCAGGCTCCCCGGGATAACCTACGTAGGACTTGAGAACGTGGACACGCCCCTCAAGATGCGGATGCTGGGCCAAGAGCAGTTCACGATGACGACGAGTCATGGTCAAGACCAGATCTCCCGGTCCAAAGCGCACCTCCTCAGTGCTACCGGCCCGGTGAGCGTCGAGGCTCACTCCCCACCCGCGTACGGCTCGTTTGGCACCTGAAGAGGCCGGAGCTCCCGGCAATCCGTGCACGCCGGCGGAAGCGACTTCAATGTCAAGCCCGTGGTCTTGGGCCAGTTTCTTAAACAAAACCTCTGCCATGGGACTGCGGCAGGTGTTTCCCGTGCATACGAACCAAACACGCTCTATGTTGCGCAAAATGCCCACCCACATCGTTTCATTGATGTACATCTTCGTTTCTTCGTCGTGACAGACTCTCCTGCCACACTATAACAGTGTTCCCAAAACAAGACGGATTGCCAATAAGATGAGTATAACCCCTCCGACAGGCTCAGCCGTCCGACCGATGAATCGTCCGATGTGATGGCCGGCCCGCAATCCGAAAAATGACATCACAAAGATCACTGCGGTGACACCCGTTCCCAAACTGATCAGGACCTTCATCTCCGACATTCCCAAACCTACGCCACTTGAGAATGCGTCCATGCTGACACTCAGCGTAAGAAAAAGCAAAGCGGCCCGTCCCTTGTAGGAGATCGGACCGCTTTGCTCTTGCACGAAATAATCGCGGATGAGGTTGATGCCTACCAGACACAGAATGACCGCCCCAATCAGTGACAAAGCAATATGAAACCCCTGAACCAACTCACAGCGGTTCATGAGTGCGCCTTCCAGCAACAAGTGAAGAGCTACGGCTAGTTTGGCGCCTCCGACCAGGAGCACCCCTTGCGTAACACTGAATAACAAAGCCAGTTTTAGCACACGATACAGCCGCATCCCGGCCATTCCCATCCCTATACATACCGATAGGGAATCAGCGCCCAAGGCCAGACCTAAAGCGACCGTCTCTACCAGACTCACACGCCCACCCCCTTGATCTAACTCATCCTATGGAGGCTGATGAAAGGCCATGCCTAACAGTTCCGTCAAGCCGAACAGATCACAACGCAACGGGAGCAGATCAGTGAGCGGTGCCCGCGTCTACGCCTGTCCCGTCTGCAAGACAAACACGGGTCGCTTCCACATCGTCTACAAACTGATCCAGGAGATACACCAAGATCCGGACAGCGGACGAGTTCTCTACCGCTCTGATGAACTGGAGACCATGACGAAAGGGGACGGACAGCCCGATCTGGACATCCGCTGCCAACAGTGTGAGTATGTAGGACAAGAGGCTGTCTTTATCCGACAGGCTCAGCGAAGATGAAAAGACTCCGGCGCTTCGGGCCTACATCATAGGCAGGAGTATCTTTGTCTACACGCTTGATCGTGGAAAAGCACAGGACACCCCGTCATAGCCGAGGCTCGATGCGCATGCTTGACGTGCAATTTGCCGGAACAAAGCTTCCGACAGAGGTTGTATGTAGGACGGCGGGACCACCCCTTGCCTTCACCGCCAAGTCAGGGGTCGGAGAGGTATCAGCACGGGGCTCGAAGCCTTAGGGCAGGTTGAGCCGAACTGTCAGCTGATCGAGCCTTGCCGACTGCGGATTGTCAGCAGACTCAAATGCTCACCGTTGGCACGCAAAGTCCGATGAGCAGGCCCGGCCTAAGCCTTAGGTTCAACTTCGGTTGGCCAGTACAATGCGGCCTCCGGCAGCACGCCGCAGACGATTCATCACTGCCAGCCCCAGACCCGTCTCAGCTATGCCCTCTATGAGGACTACATCCACGTTCCTTTCATCCATCATACGCAGAGCGGAAAAGATGCACCGGGCGAATTCCGCGGGATCATGCCGTGAACCCAAAGCGAATACCGCCACGTTCGGAGGCAGCTCGGCTCTGCTTAACCACGCCTCTCCTTCACGACTCACTAACAAACCGCATCGTCTTTTTCCTTGGGCCAAAAGCAGATCTCGCA
The DNA here is from genome assembly GCA_050945315.1 of Limnochordia bacterium. Taxonomy (GTDB): domain Bacteria; phylum Bacillota; class Limnochordia; order DTU080; family DTU080; genus DTU080. The sequence continues at coordinate 25,703 of JBMNSS010000019.1, forward strand.
AAGTCTGCCAGACGTGGGGCGGATCACCTTCCACGAGGATCGTCTGAGCCCGAGGTGCGTAATGGCGGTATTTCATTCCCGGCGAGCGCACGGGTTCACCGTTTTCAAGGCCGCCTTTATCAGAGGCTCTGGCATGCGGATCGATCGCCACCTCGCCCAACACGGCAGTCAGTTGTTCGTGGGTGACCCCTCCCGGACGGAGAATGGTCGGGGGCGAATCGGTGAGGTCTAAGACAGTGGACTCAACTCCGACCTGTGTCGGGCCGCCATCCAACACGACTGCCACCTGCCCCGCCAAATCAGCGAGAACGTGCCTTGCCTCCGTAGGACTCGGATACCCGGAGCGATTGGCGCTTGGTGCCGCCAAGGGTACCTTGACCTGCCGGAGGAGTGCCAGGGCCAC
>JBMNSS010000020.1:0-25148 GCA_050945315.1 Limnochordia bacterium
CGAGATATATGTGGCAACTATCTCTAACGTTATATAGGCTTTATGCGTTCCGCGCATTCCTCCTGCAAAAAAATGCAGTAAATAGTGCTAAGAGACTACAACGAAAGACATATAAGCGCAGGGGGGGCCTAAAGGCCCCCCTGCGCTTATATGTCACTCAGTTTCATTAATCATGGCGCAGCGCTTCCACGGGCTGCAACTGTGAAGCTTTACTTGCGGGATAGACACCGAAGAAGAGACCGACGGAGAAGGAGAACAAGAAGGAAACAGCCACCGACTCCGGAGTGATCAGAGTGCTCCAGCCGGTGTAGCGAGAGACCAACAGCGATCCGCCAAAACCCAGTAATATCCCGATGACCCCGCCAAACATGGAGAGTGCGATGGCCTCCATGAGAAACTGAGCAAGTATCTCACTGCGTCTGGCGCCCAACGCTTTGCGAATTCCGATCTCTCTGATGCGTTCAGTCACCGAGACCATCATAATGTTCATGATCCCGATTCCGCCCACCAACAGCGATATACCGGCGATGCTGGCCAAAAGCAGAGTCAAGGTACTGGCCGTCTCTTCGGCAACAGACAGCACCTCCGCCTGGTTGCTGACGAAATAAGCGTTCTCATTTCTCAGTTGCTCATAGAGCAGATCATCGACCAGTGACTCAGCCGCCGTCATATGCTTAGCATCGCCGACTTCGACATAGACGGCTCGCAAACGCTCATTGCGCCAAAGCCTTCTTTGGGCCGTAGACAGCGGGACCAGAATCTGGTCGTCGATGTTCATGAAACCGCTTTGGCCTTTGCTTTTCAACATGCCGATCACCGTAAAGCGGACGTTGCCGATCTTGATCTCTTCACCCAGACCGCCACCGTCCGGGAACAGCTCCTCGTATACACTGGAGCCCAACACGGCAACCCTCTCACGGGATTCCACATGCATATCCTCGATGCCAAAACCCTGCTCCAGTTCATAGTTGCGAACCGGGAAATACTCAGGAGTGACACCGATCACACTGGTCTGCACCGATCCTCCCGGCCCTTTGACGGCCAGATTCGATGAGGCCTCCGGTGCCACTGCCTTACACAGAACACAATTCTCACGTATATACTCGACCACTGAGTTGTCCACAGTGGTGGCGCTGCCTATGCTCCCTCTTCCGGCGGTTCGGCTCCCGCCGCGACCCGGAGTCACCACCAAAAGATTGGACCCCATGTTGCGTATGCGACTTGTGATATCCGCCTTGGCACCTTCACCAAGAGCCACCATGACAATAACCGCAGTGACCCCGATAACCACACCGAGCACGGTCAGAAGCGAGCGCAACGGATTGGACCGCAAGCCCCCGAAGGCGGCTCGCAATGTCTCGAGGATGTTCATCAGCCTGCCACCTTCCCGTCGGCAGGGACCAAATCCTCGGTGGGATCCGGGGGCCCGTCGGATACGATCAAGCCGTCGCGCATCTCAAGCACACGCTGAGTCCAAGCGGCCACTTCGCTGTCGTGTGTCACCAAAAGCACCGTATGTCCCTGCTTATGCAACTCAGAAAAAATGGTCATGATCTCTACTCCCGAACGCGAATCGAGGTTCCCCGTAGGCTCATCGGCCAGAATAAGCGGCGCTTTGGTCACCAAGGCGCGCGCTACGGCCACCCGTTGCTGTTGCCCGCCTGAAAGCTCCGCCGGCAAGTGATCCATGCGGTCGCTCAGACCGACTCGCTCCAAGGCCTCCCGCGCTCGGTTCCGACGCTCGCGCAGTGACACGCCGGCATACATCAAAGGCAAGGCCACGTTATCCAAGGCATTCAGGCGCGGCAACAGGTTAAAGGCTTGGAAGACGAAACCGATGTGCCTGTTGCGGATGGCGGCCAACTGAGAATCCGTGGTTCCGGCCACTTTGATCCCGTTGAGCGTATAGGATCCTGAACTCGGCACGTCAAGACAGCCGATGATACTCATGAGGGTGGACTTGCCCGATCCGGAAGGTCCCATCAGAGCCACGAACTCGCCGGCACGGATATGAAAGGTCACACCACGCAGAGCCTGCACGGTGATCCGACCGTTCGTAAAAACCTTGGTGATATTCTCCAGACGTATCAAGTTACCACCCCCCTGAGCCCGTTTGTTGCGTAGCTGATCATCGGAACATCATGCGCTGCATCGCGCCGCCCGAACGACGATCGTCAAAGCCGGCTTGGCGACCGGGAATGATCACCGTCTGTCCCTCTTGCAGTCCGGAGAGAATCTCCGTGAACCCGTTGCCCTTCAACCCTGTTTCGATCCGGACAGGCGTCGGTTCACCGTTAGGCTCATTGCTGGCCAAAAGCACGGTGGTGACACCCCGCTCATCGATGATCGCCGGATCCGGGAGTACCAGCACGTTAGGCTTGTGAAGGACCTGAACCACAATATCGGCGGTCATACCGGGACGAAAGAGCGGCTCGTGTTCACTCAACTCAACGTAGATGGGATAGGTGACCACGTTCTGACTCACGCGTGCTTCCCCGCCGATAGCCGTCAGTCGACCTCGGAAAGGGCGATCCTCAAGCGCGGCCAAGGTGACTTGAACCTGTTGACCGGGTTCCAGCAAGGAAAGGTCAGATTCATCCACGTAGGCTACCACCTGCCACTCGCCTACGGCCGCCAGAGTCACCACCGGAGAACGCTCACCGGATGATGATGAGGATGTTGACAACTCGGTGCCCACAACGGCGTTAAGCTGCAGGACCATGGCCTCAAACGGAGCCTTCAGGGTCAAGGAGTCAAGGTTCTTGCGAGCCGTCTCCACGGCCGACTCCATCCTGCGAACCTCGGCCTCGGCCTGGATCACTGCCTCAGCCGAAGCGGCCTTAGCCACGGCTTCTTCCGCCAGAAGCAGATTGACCTCCGCCTGTTGTACGGCCGACTCCGCCGCCTCTTTTTCTTTGGGATCAGGACCTTTGAGCAACGAATTCTGGCGTAGCTGCGCATTCGTCAGATTATCTTTGGCTATCTCCAGTCTTTCGACGTACTGTTGGTACTCCATCCTGGGCACCAACCCCGCCTCATACAGCTGGCGCTGGGCCGTCAGTTCCTCCTCAGCAGCCCGCAGACTGATCTGGGCCTGCCGCACATTGGCTCGGGCCTGTTCCAACTCCTCTTCCGTGGGCCCCGCCAGCAAGCTCTCCAGCTTCAATTTGGCATTGAGCAGCTCCTGACGTGCTCGCTGCAATTGGATTTCCGCCGTCCTGGGCGCATTGGCGTGATCATCACGGGCGGATGCCAGTCGGGCGCGGGCCAATTCCAGATCCTGCAGGGCGTCTTCCAAGGCGCGCTCAGCATCATCCGTCTCAAAACGGACCAAGACCTGGCCCGGCTTCACAATCTGTCCGGGACTGACCAGGACTTCGATGACTTTGGCGGGAACGGCGTTGTATGATGCCTCCTCCCGCATAGATCTCAACTCGCCGATGGCATCGACAACCGAAGAGAGCGTCCTGCGTTGCACCTGCGCAGTTCTGACGAAACTGTCAGGTCCCCAAGCGGCGGTCTTTCTGTTTGTCCACCAGCGGGCAAAACCAGTAGCCCCGATCAGCACCGTAAGGATTATTGCCACGATGACGATCCACTTGCGCTTTGCCATACGTTACCCCTCCAGCTCGCCCAAGGCTTCGTAATCGCCGACAACGGCGAGCAACCTCAGATACGCCATTTGCCATTCATAAAGGGCTTTCTGTGTCGCCGCCTCTGCCTGCACATGCGCAAACTGCGCTTCAGCCACATCGGCGGGCGTAGCGGCTCCGACCTCGGCGCGGGCTTGCTCAGTAATGTAGTTCAGCCATTCCCGTTCCGTGAGTGCCAGCTGGAGATCATACCGAGCGGCTCTGGCCGCCACATCGAGCCACGATGTGTAGATCTTGTCTTGCGCATCCTCTAAAGCTTGTTGGAGATTGCTTTGGGCTATTTGAAAATCGGCTTCGGCATTGCGAATGGCAGCGGCGCGGCTTTCGGAGGTATCGCCTCCGAGCAGAGTGGTGACAAAAGAAGCCTCCACTCTCAACTGCCCCTTAGGCTGCACCCGCAAAGACGCCGTCAGAGTCCCGGACCCCGACTCGCGGGTCTTGACCATGTCCACGCCCCAGGCCACATCTCCGTCATTCAGATCATAACTGACCAGCGGTTTCAGTTCGTATGGCGCCCCCAGGCGGGTCAGCTCCAATCTCTCTTCGCTGATCAGCAGACTCAGTTGAGCCTGCCGGACCTCAGGGCGCTGCTCAGCCTCATCCTGCAATTCTTCATACGCGATGACGCTTTGCGGGCGCCAGGCAGGCTCAACCCACCTCTCTATGGATGCCGACATCCACTCCCTGTCCACACCTAAGAGGCGGGCCAGCTCACCCACTGCGGCTTCACGTTGGGAACGACTGGCAGTGATATCCAACTCGGCGACTTTCACCCGCTGTTCTGCGACCCGAACCTCAGTAGCGGTACCCCGGCCAACCGCCTCCAAAGCTTTGCTCTTTTCCAGCTGAAGTGAGTAGATCTCGAGCTGCTGTTGAGCCGCCCGATAATCCAGATCTGTTTTCCAGTAGTTGTAATAGGCCTGGGCCACCGCCAAAACGGCAGTCTCGCGAGCAAGCTCCAGAGCCAAGGCCTTCTGCTCTACCTCCCTGGCGCGCTCTTTGACCAACTGCACTTCGGGGTGGACCACACCACGGGGATAGCGCATCGCCCAGCCCACGGTCAAAGAGCCCGGCTCCAGACTGCGATCCGTCTCATCCAAGGCGACGCTGACATCGTCCAGAGAGATGACCAGACTCCGGTCATCCGTCACACTGCGTCTGGCATCGGCACCCAGCCGCGCCTGCGCCGCCCATGAGCCATCTTCCTCCCGCGACACCGTGGCAGGCCGCGCAGTCGACACCTCGAGCCTCCAGCCCAGATCAGCCTGGGCTTCGGCCAGGCTGATCCGTGCCAACTCCAGTTCGCGTTGGGCCTTCAGAACGCTCGGCGAGGATGTCTCGGCCAGATCGATCAATTCGCCGAGTTGAGCGGAGGCCGCAACGGCCGCGCTCATCCACAGCAACGTCGCGAGCATCGTGATCAGGGTATTCTTTGCAGGAGTCTTCATCACATAACCCAGCACCTTTACAAGCCCAGGTAATCACGGAATTCCTGCTGCTTGTCGCGGATGCGGATCTTGGTATCCAGCAGAGCTTGACGGCTCTGGGTCAGCGCGTTTTCTTGCGCAGCCATTTGAATCTCCGTAATCATTCCCTGAGCCAGCTTAATCTGCGCCGCTGCCAACTGCTCTTCGGCCACCTGCACGGTCAACTCCGCGGCGGTCAATTCGCGATGCAACGACGCGATGTCATTTATGAACTGATGCACTTGAATATGTGCTGACTTCTCTTCCTCTTCCAGGGCCCTCTCAGCTTTGATCACGGCTATCTCATATCTTCGCCTGTCAGACGGAGGCGTGAATCCGGCGTCGTTGAGCTTCAGATCAAGCAGGGCTCCCTCCAGTTGTTCACGGGCGCTGACTAAACGAGCGTTGTTTTCCAACGCCAACGCCAAGGCTTCATCAAAATCCCAGACTTCCAAGGTCAGTTCGAAATCCTGGACCTCAAGCTCAAAGGCGGCGTTGATGTCTTCGGCACCGATATATTTCAGGAAGTTCATCCGAGTGGTCTGCAGTGCCGATTTCGCATCGGCCAGAGATTTCTCGGCCGAAATCACTTCCTTTTGCGCGTTCAGCAAGGCAACGTTGCTCTCCAAACTGAGGCGGATTTTGAGCTCCACCGTGGCCAGTTCTTCCTTAGCCTGAGCCAGTCGACGCTCACTGAGAGCCACAAGATCCTGGGCCTTAAAAATGGCCAAAGCCTGATTGCTGACCTCGCGACTCACCCGGCTTCTCTGGTTTTTCAGATCCTGCTCAGCCTTCTCAAAGGCCAAGCGGCGCTGACGAAGCACGCTCGGATTGGGACTGAGCACCTGATCCGCTTCAGCGCGCTGTAGCTCCATCCGCGCCAATTCCAGATCGAGCATGGCGGGAACCACATCAGCGTTGCGTTCCAGTGCCATGGCAATGGCTTCATCAAGGGTGATGATCGTCGATTCGGCGACAACGTTAAAACATAGGCCCACCGCAAGAGCCAAAGCAAAAATAAAAGTACGCCCCGATGCCATATTTGCGACCTCCTGTGAGACAATACCCGCTGTAGAGGGTTCTGGGATTATTCTAACAACCACTTATGACAAAAAGATGACAAAAACGGAATGTCCTGCTAAGGAATCACGCTGCGCGGATCCCATGTTCCTTGCGCCACCTGAGGGATGAAATCATCGAGTCCGTCTACGGGGAAGGACAAGGTCTTGTTGAGCTCAGCGGACATATAGCAAGCCATGACCAGTTCCACCACCCGCAGACCGTCATGCAGGTCCTCTGTGGGCCGCACCCCGTCCAAGAAAGCTTCGACCATATGACGGTTTTCGCCAGTGTAACCGTAGATTCCCGCTTCATCCCAAAGGTAAGGCAACAAACCCTGCTCTGCCGCTTGCTTTTCCACCAAGTCTTCGCCTTCCGGTCCGTGCACCCGACGACTGAAAAAGACCTGAGATTCCGGATCGAGGCTGTTGCTCATCAGCGAATACTCCGGTCCCAACACCTCGAAAGTCAGGCGCAAACCGGGGCCGATGTAACTCCAGGAAGTGCTCGTCTGAGCGATGGCCGTCTGCCCTTCAGCCGTCTCGTAGACGATTTCGCCGTAGGCATAATCCTCCACCGGATGTCGGGAGTAGTCTACTTCCCGTCCCATGGTCTCTTGGAGCTCTCTGATGTACTCGGGACGAGTCCATTTCAGGGAGGCTATTCTTCCGGTCACGGCCCGCGGCTGAAGGTATTCCCTGTCCGCTCCCGGCCTGGTCAAAAAGAGTCGACTCGACTCAACGCTGTGACACATCATGTCACTGAGGGCACCGCCGCCCTGGAGTTGGCCCAACCAAAACCAGGTACGATGAGGACCGCTGTGCTCTTCCGAGCAGCGAGCCAGGTACGGAGGGCCGGCGATGGCCGCTCCTCGGCGCCAGAGGATCTCACGACCCCGGGTGACCAAAGGAGAAAAGACCTGGTTTTCCAGATAGCCGTGCAACAGGCCGGTATCCTCAACCATCTTCACAACCTGTTTGGCCTCGGAGACATTGCGGGCCAAGGGTTTTTCTATACAGATCCCCCGCAATGCGGCTCTGTTACTGAGCACTTCCTCACAGATCTGCTCCACCATGGCTACTCGAGTGTAATTGGGAGCGACTACCCAGACGGCATCAACCCGCGGATCACGCACCATCTCTCGCACATCCTGATAGATTCGCGGCTCGCCCACTCGCAGCCGGCGGCACAGATCAGCGGCCTCACGAGCCGTCTCCGGATTACGACTGCAGATGGCGGTGATGTCCGCATGCCGCACTGCTCGCCAAGACTGGATGTGAAATCGAGTCATGAAACCACTGCCGATGATTCCCACACCTAGACGTGCCATACGACAGGCCCCCTTTGATCAGGTTCGTAACCGAGACTCGATGGCTGCCGGGGCAGTAAAGATCTGCCTGTAGCGTTCGGGATCAAACTTGGCCTCGCGCTTGTAGGTGTAAAGCCCGTTCACTTCTTGTTCCACATCCGTGAGTTGCGTGTAACAGAAGCCGCAGATATGCGGGTTGTTCAGCAAAGCATCGGTCAAGCCGCGCAAGCGCTGGAAGAACTCATCTTCATCAGCCGGGCGCGCGCCGTAACCCCAGGCCCTATCGTCCGTCTGATCGGGGTTCCACCAAATGCCCCCGTATTCATCCACAAGATAGGGTTGACCGGCCACGTGAGGAACGTTGTTCGAATGCCGGTTGCGCCAACCCTCTTCTCCTTGAGCCAGCGGCTCGTACGCGGCGCTGAAGTCCGAGACATTTTGCGAGTAATTGTGCACCGTGTAAATGTCGGTCTCGACGTGCACATAACCGCTGGTATCGACTACGGGTCTGGTGGGATCAATGGCCTTGGTGAGGCGATAGACGGTGCGCAGCAACTCAGGATTCTGTTCATTGGGCGTCTCATTGAACGGACACCAGGTAATGATGCTCGGATGGTTGATGTCGCGCTGAAGGACATCCAGCCACTCGGTGACAAAGCGCTCCAAGGCCGCCGGGTGTTCGTGATCAAGGCCCCAGTTGGGGAACTCGCCCCACACAAGATAACCCAGGCGGTCGGCCCACATGAGAAAGCGCGGTTCGAAGACCTTTTCGTGCAGACGGGCGCCGTTGAAACCGGCGGCCTGAGCCAGTTGAATGTCACGCTTCAGATCCGCGTCCGAAGGCGCCGTGTAGATCCCGTCGGGATAGAATCCCTGATCAAGAACAAGCCTCTGGAAAAGCGGCTCACCGTTCAGATACAGACATCCGTTGGCCAGCTTAACCGAACGCATGCCGAAATACGACTCCACACGATCCGTACCGGCTTCCGTTTCAAGGATCAGCTCCAGATCATATAGAAACGGATCAGCGGGCGACCAGATCCTGGGCTCCGGGACATCGAGGGTCATAGCGGTCACGGGAAGGGCGGCTTTGGCTGACTGCTGCGAGACAACCCTGCCGTCCGCCTTCACTGTCGCCTTCAGTGTGCCTTGCGAGGGCCCTACCCCCGGAATCTGATGGTAAATGACGGTCTCAATGCGAAGCGTCCCCTCATCCAAAGAAGGAAACATCCGCACATGGTCGATGCTGAAAGCCGACACGGGCTCCAGCCACACCGTCTGCCATATGCCCGTGGTGCGCGTATAACGACAACCCGCCGAGGCGTAGGCGATGCTTTGTTTTCCGCTCGGCTGCAAGCCCGAACGAGTGTCATCAACCGCCCGGACGACAAGCGTGTTTTCACCCTCCCGGTTGACCAACTCCGTGATATCCAAACGAAAAGAAGTGTATCCGCCGCGGTGGGTGCCCGCCAAACTTCCGTTGACCCAGACCGTGGCCTCATAGTCGACGGCCCCGAAGTGAAGCAACAATCGACTGCACTTGGACCAGTGTTCCGGAATCCGAAAGCGCCGGGAATACCAAACGCAAGGCATGAAATCAGTCTTGCCGATGCCCGAGAGCTGGCTTTCAGGTGCAAACGGGACGATGATCCTCTGTCCCAGATCGCCTCCCTCCGGCAGACCTCTGGCCTCACCGCTGAGACCCGGGTCTTCAGCAAACTCCCACTCTCCGTTGAGATTCAGCCAATCACGCCGAACCAACTGCGGACGAGGATACTCCGGACGCGGAATAGCATTCATCCTTAGTCCCTCCTTGGCCATCCAGCCATCATGCAAGCGCCGGCAGACATTGCCCGCGCTCCGGATGCCATTTTCATTTGCTCCGCTCCCGACAAATATCGAGGGCTTGAGAGCGATAGTACTGCGTGCCGAAACACGGCAGATGTTCGGTGAGGAAAAACATACCTCCGTTGCGCCAAGTATTGCCCGCCAAAATGAAATCGGCCACCGCTTGCTGCAGGCTGGTCTGTCTCGGTGCCTTGGCCAAGTCCAATGGCTCACGCAGGAATATGAACCACAGACCGTCCTGCCCTGACGAGCGAACCGGATACAGATACAGCTCTCGCTGAAAGCGGGCCAGGTTTTCTGACGAAAGCCTGATCTCTTGGAGCTGGTTGTTGAAAATCCAAGAAGTGCTGGAGATACTGTTGAACGGTTGGTCAGGAAACTGCCGCTCAAAAAACGCAGTAGCGCGTCGGAAAGAGTTGGCGCATCTGTCGAGAGTCATCCCACCGCCTTCAGGGATGTGCATCTCGAGAGTGGTGTCACCGTGTCGGAGCACACACTCCCAAAGCCCCTTCTCCAGGCGAACCTGCCGGTTCACGGCATACCCCAGGGGGGAGATGGGATAGCCGACCGCCACCTCGTCATCCTCGGCGAACGTAGCCGTCCAGCCGTGCTCAGTGTCCGCGACACCTGCGGTACCGTCTACGTAGCCTTCTTTGTTGTAGCACACCCCATCGGGCGCCAAAGCGATCACCCGGCCCGTATGGCGGTGCCGATAGACACCGATTTGAGCTCTGAAAGGCCTCAGCATGTACTCAAATCTGCCGACCCGGAACAACCTGCCCGCATCGTAATGGCGCAGCCAGTACAATTGCTTTACGGGAATGCCCAGCCCGCCGTCCGTCATCCGTCGGTAGTTCCTCGAATAACAGGCAATCTGCTGGAGAGTCTCCCGAGTGATATCTTCGGAGACACCCATCTTGCGGTGCAACTCCAAGACTCTCGGCACCAGGCCCAAAGCGATAAGCAAATAGAAGGCACCGCTTTGCTCTTTCAAGACCGGCTCGAGGGCGGGCCACTCCCGCGTCTGCTCGTAATCCACATGTTCATACAGCAGCCGATAGCAGTGCCAAGCCAACATAACCAGAGCCGGCTCTTGTCGAATGCGGGCTGCAGCGTCCAAGAGTGAGGGTTCCGTTTCAGGGGCCAGGCTGCTCCACGAGTGATTGCGCCGGATCTCCTCCGGCTGCAAAAAAGACGGGATGCCATCCGGCAGACCGGCCTCCGATTCCTCCCAATGCGGACGAAACACTTCAGGCGATACGTCTAGTCTCAGCTGAGTGAGCACATCCTCCAGTCGCAATGCATGTCCTCCCCGCGTATACCTCCGTTGCTCAGCTAAGAGCGCCCGGGAACTCTCCAGTTTGCATGCCATATCGAGTCTTCCGGAACGGGCTCTTGACCCGGCCACAGATCCTGCATGGTCTCGAACTCCCCGAGAACCGGAACAACTGCTTCTTCCCACATGCGTTCCACTTGTTCGAAGGTCTGCAAGCGCTGTTTTGGCTGTTCTTTCTCGTAGGCCTCCAGCAACTCCTGTGCCTTGCCGCCCAGAAAACGGACCTCATCTTCCACCATGCGCTCACCGACCAGGCGGTTGGAAAGATAAGCCGTCTTTCCCATCGCAAAGTGCGTTCCCGCCTCTGAAGCATCCGGCAGACGGGATACGTCGACGCACTCGGGATACAAGGCCCACAAAAGCGATGTCTCAACTTTGCCCGCATGATCGCCGCCGCTGCGGCCGTCCCCGTCAAAGCCCGGCTGGTTGGCTTCCCAATCAGGCAGGCTGTACAGACGCACCCCGACAAAGGGTTGCACCAACTCGACCAGACGCTTGAGATCCCGCCAGTTGGGGCCGTAGTGTCCGGTCAGCAGGATGGCGGCATGGAAGCCCATCGCATCCGCCATACGAATGTGATAACAGACGTTCTTGAAGTGCTGCCAAGGCGGCAGACATGTCAGCCACGTCCGCTCCACTTCCCCCACATTCTTGTGCGACCATACCGCATAGCCGCTCAGCTCGTGGATATGCCAGAAATCCGGCGGCGCCACGATGCCCCCGTGGGTGCGCGCTGCCTCACAAGCCACCCCATAGGCCTTCAGTCCGTCAAGGCCCACGGCGTTGTGAGGCCCGTGGGGTTCGCAAAGCCCGTAGGGGAAGTAGACGACGGGGCACTCCTGAAAGGCCTGCTCCAGTTCATCCGGAAACATCCGCTCCCAACGCACTTCTCTAGCCATGCGCAATGGCTCCTCTCTCCTGTATGACTTGCACTTACCTTTCTGCGCAAAGAGGCGGGCACCTCCATGACAGACTCTTCCTGTTGCGGGCTTTCCCCAATTTGCATTTCTCGCCCGAGACCGGTGTGATCTGAGCCGCTTTATGCCGTATTCTCTTGACATGAATTCTTATATTCGCGATTATTATAAATGCGAGAATCCAAACACTAATAAGAGGTGATTGAGGTATGCCCAGATGGAGTCGTGTTGCCCTGGCTCTCCTGCTTCTTGCATCTTTCTCCCTCAACACCGCACCTTCGGCGAGCGCCGCCATTCAGCTGACACACTACACTTACGAAGCCCACGGTGATTTTTGGCGGCAGTTTCTCGAGTTGATGGCTGAACGTTTCAAGGCTTCAACGGACATCTCTGTCGAATTCATCGTTGCCTCAGGAAGTGAATACCGCGCCAAGCTGATGACAATGATCGCGGGAGGCGTTTCGCCGGATATCACGGATGCTCATCCCATGCTCGGTGCCCCCCTTATCGCTCAAGGGGTGTTCGAAGACCTGAACCCTTACGTCAAAAGAGACAACTTCCCGATCGATCAGATGCCTCCGGTAGCCGTAGAGGGTGTTACGACACCGGATCGCAAACTGTGGGGCATTCCCGGCAGCGTCTATCCCGTAGTGACGTTTTTCAACGCGGACATGTTTGCCGAAGCCGGGATACCCAACCCCCGGGAACTCGGCGAACAGTGGACGTGGGAGACCCTGGCCTCCAGTGCCAGAAGGTTGACCCGCGATAGCGACGGGGACGGTGTTTTTGAAACATACGGCACCTCACGCATCTCATATCGTTGGGAGATGCAGGTTCATCAGGCGGGCGGACAGCTCTATGACCGGGTGGTCTATCCCACCAAGAGTCAATTTAACTCCCCCGAGGTTCTGCGCGCCGTAGAGTTCATACGCAGTCTGTATGCTGACAATATCGCTACCAACAGCCATACGACCTACGATGTGTTCCGAGGTACATGTGGATTCGCCGTGGTCGACGGACCCGGTTCGATCAGCTCCTACCAGACCGCCGGCTTCAGGTGGGATATTGCCATCCAACCCAAGGGACCGGCCAGCCGCGCCGCTCGGGTCAATCCGGACGGCTTCCAGATAGTCTCCCACAGCCAACATAAGGATGAGGCGTGGCAGTGGATACGCCATCTGACAGGAAGCGTTGAAAGCCAGATGGAGTTGGCACGCATCAGCGGACGTATGCCCTCACTGCGGGAGGCCATGGTCCGCTACACCAGAATGTCCGATATCACCATGCCTGACAACTGGCAAGCCCTGATCGAAACCTCCTTCGATCCCGATGGCTACGCCGCCTATGTGGTACCCAATGCCACTCAGATCGATGCCGTGGTCAACCCCGTTATGAGCCGCATCTGGAACGGACAGATCGCACCGGCCGTAGGCTTGCAGCAAATCCATGACGTACTAGCCGGCTTGCTGCAGTAATACCTGCTTTCGCCCGCTGGCCCACAGGACCGTGCATCCCAGGCACGGTCCTTTTTTCGTCTCGATGCCTGGGAAGGCGGGCATACTGCCGACAGAGAATAGTCAAGGACAGTACCGAACTGCGAAAGGACAACCGTGTTCATGTCCCCATCAGATCGTACCGTCATCCGAATGCGCAATGTCTGCTTCAGTTACGGGCCGCAAGGCCAACCGGTTCTTTCGGATATCAATCTCGCCGTGGAAGAGGGCGAGCATGTGGTAATCCTGGGGGCTTCCGGCAGCGGAAAGTCCACTCTTTTGCGTTTGACGGTCGGCCTTTGGCCGCCCGTTTCCGGCTCCGTCGAGGTGCGGACTCGGGCCGGTCTGGTCCTCCAAGATGCCGCCTCCCAGATCATCGGGGCGACGGTGGAAGAAGACGTCGCTTTCGGGCCGCAGAATCTCGGGTTGCCAGCGGATGAGGTCACCCGACGCGTCAGCCGGGCTTTGCGTTCGGTCCAAGCCGAGCACCTCCGCCGTCGACGTCCGCAGACTCTGTCGCGCGGCGAGCTGCAGAGGATCGCTATAGCCGGAGTGTTGGCCATGATGCCGCGCATTCTCCTGCTCGATGAAGCCACTGCCTTTGTGGATGCTGACGACGGGGCATGGCTGCAAGAGCTGATCATTCGGATCCGGACCCGAGGCGTTACCGTCATTGAGGCTACCCATTCTTTGGATGCCGCTCATCATGCTGATCGCGTGCTGCTATTGAAAAAGGGACGCATTGTCCGTGCGGGCAAGCCTTCCGACGTCCTGTCGGATCATTCGGCACTGGCAGAGGCCCGCATCCGATGTGGCCATGATCGAAAAGCGATGATCCGAGCGACCCCCGACTCGGTCCGTCCTCCCGTACTGCGACTGGAGCCGCCGACGGTGCCCACGACCTGCCCTGTGAGACCCGGCGAATGCCTGGCGGTCATCGGCCGCAGCGGTAGCGGCAAGACAACCTGGGCCCTATCGCTGCTCGGACTCGATCCCGGGGGACTGTCACTGCCAGGCAGAGCGGTGCCGCGGGTCGCCAATGGACGCGTGGCCGTAGTCTTTCAAGAGCCGGAGCAGTATCTTTGGGCCCCCACAGTAGAAGAGGAGCTCGGTATCGCCAAGAAAGACAATCCGGCCATCGGCGGACTCCTGGAGGAGTTGCGTCTGCCGCATGAGTATATGACTCGCCGCCCCCATGATTTGAGCGCCGGTGAGCAGCGGCGCCTGGCCCTTGGAGCAGCCCTCGCTCAACAGCCTGACATCCTCCTGGCGGACGAGCCCACCGCGGGCTTGGATGCCCCGACGCACCTCCGGGTGATTTCAGTGCTCAACCGATGGCTCGCTCGCGGAGGCTGTCTGATACTGATCACCCGGGTAAAAGAGCATCTTCGGCTGTTGGCCGATCACTTAGTCGTCATGGAAGACGGGCAGGCGGTCTTTTGCGGCTCGGCATCGGAGTGCCTGACAGAACCGTCTTGGATGATCACGGCCGGGCTCGAGGTATCGAAACGATGAGTAAAGTCGGTCACAATCCGGATCCCCGCACGGGGCTGGTCTTGTTTATCATCGTGGTCATCACCGTCTATGCAACGCAACCCGTGGGGACCGTCTGGATGTGGATCTGGTTCGTGTGGGCTCATCTGATGATACGGAGACGCATGTTGCGCTGGGGCGATGTCATTCCGGCCGGCGTAGCCTTTCTCGCCTTGTTCACTGCTGTAACCCATTCGCTGTGGTCTCCGGCTCCCTATCTCGTGGAATGGGGCATCATACGCATCAGCAGATTCGGGGCAGGCCGGGGCCTTCTTTTGGCCGTACGCCTGGTACTCATAGCCTCTGCGGCCAAGCTGTTGGCCGAGATCTCCACACCCCTGAAGCTGGCCGGAGCGCTACACTGGCTTCTGCGGCCGATGCGGCGCCTGGGGCTGTACCTCCCTGATCTGCCGATGTTGATGGCCATCGGAGCCCGCTTTGTACCTCAACTGCAGATCGAGGCCCGCCGCCTGGTCACTCTGTGGCAACTGCGGCGCAGCGGACTAGACGCTCCGCCGCGAAAAGAAGCCCTGCTCAGTGTGGGGCATGAGATCTTACTTCCTTTGTTCAGAATCACATGGCACCGGGCCATCATTCTCGGAGAAGCTCTGGCTCTCCGGCATTATACCCCCGGCAGGCAAGGTATTCTCCATCCCTACACGCTCGACTCGGCCGATCGTCAGGCCTGGGCGGTAACACTCCTGTTTTGCCTGCTCGCCTTTCTCGCCGGCTAAAGACCCTTCAGCCGCTTACAGCGTCTATGTCGGTCTCGGCCTTCCCGGCGATTCGAACCACGACCCGATTGGGCACGCAGATCACAGCTTGGTTCGGGCGCTCGATACGTCCGGTGCGAACACAGATTTGATCCGGACAGTCAGATTGCAAAACCGCCACCCGGCCGCCGCTGACAGATACCTCCATATGCCCGGATCTCAAAGGGACATCGTAGATAATGTCGCCCGTTAAGGGCAGTCTTCCCACTAAACGTCCGTCCACGATTACTTCAACATGGAGCGCTTCCGGGTTTGCAGCCCCTTGAAACAGGGTTTGTTGCCGAAACGGCAGTGTAACACCGAAGACAAAGACGACCAACACCAGACCCGCAGCCAGTCTGTTTGGCCACCCGACGGGCGTTGTCTTTTCGCTCCGGAGCTCTTCGCGCAAGGAAGGCAACAACACTCCCGCCAGATAGCCGACCGCCGCCCCGGAGGGCAGAGCAAAAAGAAGCAAGAGCGGCCAGTAGGCGAACACCGCCGGCTGACGGACGAAGGCGTAGGCGACCATAAGCTGCCCCAGATTATGAGCGACGGCACCGGCCATGCTCACCAGAACCGTCGGCAAGGCGCCCTGGGCGGCCACGACCAGACTGCCCATGACCAAAACGCTCATCATCCCGCCGACCAGTCCAAACCAAAAAGAGGGGCCCAACAAAGCGCCCGTGAATAATCCGCCCAACACTTGGCGCAAAACGGTCACCAACAAGCCCTCGCGCCAACCCCAGACGCAGATGACCAAGACCGAGACCAAGTTGGCGAGCCCCAGGCGAGCCCCGGGCAAGAAAAAAACGGAAGGCAGCTGTGCTTCGATGACATGAAGCACAGCCGCCAAAGAAAGAAGCAGACCTAATCTGGCCGTACGCTGGCAGCGCGCCAGCATATCAGAAAGGGTGGTATCAGAGGTTTGCACTGAGCCCCTCCAATCCGGAGGTCACAGTCGTTTGCAGTTCCCGGTCGACGAATACGCCCTCCACTCCCGGCATACTCTCCAACAACGCCCGTCCCTCTTCGACGCCCAGAACAAAAGCCGCCGTCGACAACGCATCCGACAATACTCCCGTGGGAGCCATCACCGTGACACTGCAAACCTCCGAGGCGGGGTATCCGGTTCGGGGGTCCAAAATGTGGCTGTAGCGTTCACCTTCCCACATGAAGTAGCGCTGATAGTCTCCCGAAGTGGCCACAGCTTTGTCGGACAATGCCAAGACGGCAAAGAACTCATCGAGGCGCCGGGGATGGCGCAATGCGATTCGCCACGATGATCCGTCGGGCTTGGTGCCCATCACTTTGATGTTGCCGCCCAGATCGAACAACGCTGCTCGCGCACCCTGCCGCGAGGCTAAGGCTGCCAGACAATCCAGGGCATAACCCTTAGCGACGGCCCCCATGTCAAGCCGGACTCCCTCGGGCAATCTGACCATCCGCCGCGACGGGTCAATCTCAATTCTGCGGAAATCCACCTGCTGTAGCTGGTGGGAGATCTCCCTGTCATTCGGAGGAGGATGCTCCGGAATCCGACCGTCTTGCTCGTGGAAGCCCCACAGATCCACAAGATGGGCTACGCTGAGATCCAGCGCTCCTCCGCTGCGCTCGGCCACATCGAGGGCCACTTCCAGCACAGCGAAAAGGTCCTCCGAGACCTCGACCCAGCCTGCTCCCGCCTGAGCGTTCAACCGACTGATCTCAGACCCCGGCAAAAAGCGATCAAATACCGATTCAAGTCTGGCCAACTCCTCCAGACATGAATCCGCGATCTCGGCTCCCTTTCGGTCATGAATGACGAGACGAACATAGGTGCTCATGGCAAAGCCATGCCGTTCCACCGGGGCTGCGTCACGACGATCTGTCAGTAGGCCCGACAGAACCCAAGCCAACGGCAACACCGCCAAGACTGCAAGTACGACCCACCGATGCCGACTCAAGCCGTATCTGCGACGACAAATGCGGTTCCTGCCGGCAGTATGCACTTTGTCGGGCACTTCGCAGCACACTCCCCACAGCCCGTGCACTTGTCAGGGTCGATAGACGCCAGGCCGTCAACGACATGTACGGCCTCGTGTCGGCAGACCCGTTCGCAGGCGCGGCAGCCGATGCATCCTTCCCGGCAGACCGTGCGCACCGTCTTTCCCTCAAGCGGAGAGTTGCACTGGACAAAGCTGTGATTGCCGTCCTCCACCATTCGAATGACCCCTCGCGGACACACTTCCGCACATTCGCCGCATCCCACGCATGCCGAAGTATCGACGATAGGCACTCCGCGCTCATCCTGGGTCAAAGCGTCAAACTGACACGCCTCCACGCAGGTGCCAAACCCTAAGCAGCCGTAAACGCACATTCGGTGGCCTCCCACCACCATGTGTGCGGCCCTGCAATCCTGCAGACCTTCGTAATCCGCCCGCGGATCGCAACTGAGATTCCCGCGGCAGGCGACGTGTGCCACTTTCCGTTTCGTCGACTTCGCAGTGGTCTCCAGTACATCAGCGACACTCTCTGCAACCGTTGGACCCCCGGGTGTGCAGGCATCTGGCGATGCCTTTCCCTCGACCAGGGCCTGCGCCAGTCCTGAACAACCGGAGAATCCGCAAGCACCGCAGTTGTACCCGGGCAGGATGTTCACCAGGAGCTCTATGCGTTCATCTGAATCAACCTGGAACTTCTTGGCCGCATAGTACAAACCGCCTGCAAAGGCCAATCCCAAAGCCCCCATAGATACAGCAGCCATTGCTATGGAAGATCCTGCCAAAGCATTCACCTCTCTTTAATCTCCGCCATCACATAGCCACCAGACCGCTGAAGCCCATAAAGGTCATCGACATTATTCCGGCGATCATCAGTGCCAACGCGGGTCCCTGAACGCTGACCGGCACATCCGCAAACCTTAATTCCTGACGAATTCCCGCCATCATACACATGGCCAAGGCAAACCCTGCCCCACCGCCTAAGGCAAAGATCAGGGATGCACCCAGTGTGTATTCCTGCGCGATGATCAACAGGGCCAAGCCCATTATGGCGCAATTGGTCGTGATCAAGGCCAGATAGATGCCAAAGGCATCGTACAAGGCCCTGCTTGTCTTGCGGAGGAAAAGCTCCAGCAGCTGAACCAAGACTGCGATGATGAGAATGTAGACGGCATACTGCAAAAAGACCAGACCTAAGGGAACGAGGATCAGATGGTGCACCAGCCACACCAACACGGACGTGAGCGAGAGCACAAAGGTCACGGCCGCCCCCATCCCTGCAGCCGATTTCAGTTCCTTGGTTACTCCCAAGAAAGGACAGATCCCCAAGAAGCGGGTCAAGATGAAGTTATTGACCAGCGCTGAGCCGACGAACAGCAGCACCAATTCCGACACAAAAATCCGCTCCCCAGTTATTCATTTTACGAAAATTCACGTCACTTTTCAAGCCACCTCTGGAATGGCCCTGTCTGGCTCCGCTCGCTTCACCGCTGTTCTCCGACTTCGGTTGCGGATGAGGTTAATCACTGAGACTATGGTTCCCATGGCCAAGAACGCTCCCGGAGGAGTGAGCATGATCTTCCAGGGCACAAAACCGGCCGGTAACACCCTAAAGCCCAGTACGGACCCGGAACCCAAGAGCTCACGCACGACGCTGATCAACAGTAGGGCCCACGTGTAGCCCAGAGCGTAGCCGAACGCATCAGCGATCGAGCGCACCACTCCGTGTTTAGAGGCAAAAGCTTCAGCCCGCCCCAGTATGATACAGTTCACCACAATCAAAGGAACGAAAAGCCCCAAGGTCCGATGTATTTCCGGTACCGTGCCGGCTAAGACAAGATCGACCACCGTCACCAAAGTGGCGATGATCACCGTATAGACAGGAATACGGACCTCTGAAGGCACCCAGCGTCGAATAAGCGATATGACAATATTCGACCCCAAAAGAACGGCGAGCACGGCCATACCCATACTGAAGCCGTAGACCACTGCGCTCGTGACCGCCAATGCCGGGCAAAGCCCCATAGCGGCGAAAAACGGGGGTGTCTGTTCGACAAAACCTTCCCGAAAATCGCGCCACAACTGACGCATGGACTCAACCTCCCGTCGATACCGAGTTTATCCGCGATTCGAAGGCGACGCTTCGGAGACGCCATCGACTATATCCAAGGCCTCCACTACGGCCCGGGCGCTGTCGCGCAGTCCGTTGGCGACCGCCGCTGCCGAGACCGTGGCTCCGCCGATACCGTCCACATCCTGGCCCAAGGCGAAATTGTCGTTGATCCGCTTCCGCACATACTGCTGAAGATAACCAGGTTCCGTGATCTTGCTGCCCAGTCCGGCAGTCTCCGTGTGCGCCAACACCTGTACCGCCACCACACGTTCACCGTCACCGTCGAGCCCCACGGCCAGCGTAATATCTCCCTGAAAGCCGGCGGGAGTGGTCACATAAGCGATTCCCATCCGCTCGCCTTCCTCATCTTTCACGAGGAAGACGGGATCGTTCACCCGGTTGGGCAGACGCTCCTCCAGATCAACGGGCTCAAATGAGGCGGCATCCGGAAACATGACTCTGAAACCTTCGCCCATTTCCTGCTGACGTCGTTTCTCAATGCGAGGACTCATCGCTCCGTAAAAGACGGCGAGAATGATCCCTGATACGGCTGATACGACTCCCATGGTTACGAGGACGCGAATCAGAGTTCCGCTGCTTTTGGGTTTTTCTCTCACTTGGCGAACACTCTCCATCTGCGGTTTTGGACGAGTCACCAGATTGATCAGCGGCGTTAAGGCATTCATGAACAGAATAGCAAATGAAACGCCTTCCGGATAGCCTCCCCACAAGCGAATGATCATGGTCAAAAGACCGACACCGATACCGAAACAGAGGCGTCCAAGACGAGAATACGGAGTCGTCACCCAGTCAGTGGCCATAAAAAGGGCTCCCAGCATGAGCCCCCCCGTCAGCAGCTGAAACAGAGGATCGGCACCGAAAGCTACGGAGACCACGACCACGGTACCCAGGATCGAAGTCGGGATCCGCCAGTCGATGATCCTCCTCGCCGACAGATAGATCCCGCCCAACAGCAAAGCGAGGACGGATGTCTCGCCGAGACATCCCGCATGGGTGCCAAGGAAGTAACGCCAGCCGTCTTGTCCCACCGAGCTCGCAATGGCCAGCGGCGTCGCCGTAGCGGTTCCGTCAAAGGGTGCGATCCAGCGGGTCATCAGATCGGGAAAACTGATGACTAAAAAGGCGCGCGCTACCAACGCCGGGTTAAACGGATTTGCCCCCAGACCCCCGAAAACCTGTTTCCCCAAAGCAACGGCGATAAAGCCCCCCAACAGACAAATCCAAACCGGGCTCGCAGGCGGCATGGTGAGCGCCAGCAGAAGCCCCGTCACTGCGGCGCTGAGATCCTTAGTCTGCGAGGGCCTGCCCCGCAAGCGAAGACACAAAGCCTCTCCCGCGATCGCTCCGACCAGGCATGCGATGATCACCTGGGCGGCACCCCATCCAAAAAGGATCACAGAGACCAGCGTGGCCGGTGCCAAAGAGACTAGCACGGATCCCATAACCGCGGATACGCCTTGTCCGGCATGAATATGGGGGGCCGGACGTAACAAGTAGCGCTTTTTCTCGCCCTTGGCGTTGCCTAATGAACCAGTTGACGCTGCCACGACTATGCCACCCCTCCCGAGGTCTGTGATCTGGTACGAGCCGCCGCCTGCTCCCGCAGTATTTCGCCCTTGGCCAGCTTGATCAGGGGCAACAGCGGACGTCTGCCCGGACAACGAT
The DNA here is from genome assembly GCA_050945315.1 of Limnochordia bacterium. Classification (GTDB taxonomy): domain Bacteria; phylum Bacillota; class Limnochordia; order DTU080; family DTU080; genus DTU080. The sequence goes on from JBMNSS010000020.1 coordinate 21,148, forward strand.
AGGAACAGGAGCCGCACTCATAGCACAGCATGGCACCGGCTTCCTCGGCTTCATCCCATTCTCCGGCCTCCGCCAAGCGCGCCAGATGGTAAGGCTCCAGGCCCTCCGGACACACATCCAAGCACCAACCGCAACGCAGGCAGACTCCCGTGGTGAACTCGAGCACGTCATCTTCGGCGATGGTCAACAACCCGCTCGTTCCCTTGATCACGGGCACCTCGTCGGAAGCAACACTCTGGCCCATCATCGGACCACCGAAAACGAGTTGCCGCATATCGTCGCGTCGGCCCACATGATCCAGAAGATGGCCCGCCGGTGTCCCTATGGCCACCAAGAGATTGGCTGCCCTTTGGACTCCGCTTCCGGCCACAGTGACGACTCTTTTGATCAACGGCAGACCATCACGTAGGGCCTGGGCGACCGCCACCACCGTCGCCACGTTATGCACCATACAGCCGACTTCGGCCGGCAAACCTCTCGCCCGCAGCCGTCTGCCGGTGACCCGCCTGATCAAGACATCTTCGGCTCCTTGCGGATAGACGGCCGGTACCGTCAATACCTCTACATCAGGCATGCCGGCCGACGCCTGTTTGAGTTTGGCCACTGCGTCGGGTTTATTGGCTTCTATGGCGATCAAGACTCGCTTCGCTCCGAGAACATGGCGCAGGGCTTCCCAACCGTAGACCAGATCATCGGTGCGTTCGAGCATCACTCTGTGGTCACATGTCAGATACGGCTCACATTCGGAACCGTTAATGATAAGCGTATCCACGGGTTCTTGAGGGGTCAGTTTTACGGACGTCGGAAACATGGCTCCCCCCATGCCGACGATTCCGGCCTCATGAACGCGACGGCAGATAACCTCGGGTTTCACACTCGCCGGGTCGGCGATTCCCTCAGGTCTGGCGGCATCGACGTACTCACCGTCGTTTTCTATTACAACCGCTTCACAGTAAAAACCGGAAGGATGCAATTTCGAGGCCACCTCTGCCACCTTCCCGGATACGGGACTGTGAATCGGAGCCCCCAATCCCACGGGTTCGCCAATACATTGACCGCGCCTGACCGGTTCGCCGCGCTTGACCAAAGCCCGCGCCGGCGCTCCACGATGCTGCAACAAAGGGACGGTAAGCATGGGTGGCGGAGCCAACTCCTCCAAGGGAGATTGGGCTCCTTCCTTGTGATCCGGAACAGCCATACCGCCCCGTACTCTGTAGAGTCGCATTAGAGGCCCCCCACTTATCTGATAAGGTCGCGAATCGATTATTCTTCAAGCACTTCATCATTGTAACCATACCACACGACGAAGACAATCTTCACTCATCACAACCTTCCAGCGACCTTTCGGCGAGACACAAAACGGTGAAGAAAAAGGGAAAAATCTCCAGTCGGCAGAGAAACCGCGAATGCTGAGATCCCGCCGGAGGCAGGAAGGCGCCTGTGCATCTTTCAAAGTCCCAAACGCCTTACGACCGTAACGGCCTCCTCGCCGAGGCCATCGGATATCTCATGTATGAGCGACACCGCCCGTGGCCTCCGTATAGCCGCTCACCAAAAGATCCGACGGTCAGGAAAGCATGTCGAGCCATCCGCGCATTCATCCGTTAACGCGGCTCTCGAAGAGCTTAGGCTGATTGAGCCGGTCGCCGAGGCTGAAAGGTCGGTCAGGTCAAGTGCTCAACGGGTACTGACAAAACTGACACCCGCCCTTATACTAAGGTAACAAGGCGGGAGGAGAAATTCAAATGAAAGCGATCGTCACCTACAACGTTCCCAGCTCTGCAATCCCTGAAGATTATATTTGTCACGAAGGTGTCTTGGATCAAGTTCGAGACGTCACAAGGGCCTTAGAGATTCTGGGGCATTCGTACGAAGTTCTGGGCGTAGGTCATGATATCAAGCGTGAGCTCTCCTATCTGGCTGACTGTGATGCCGATGTGGTCCTCAACCTCTGTGAGAGCATCAACGGACAAAGCGGTCTGCAACCCTGCTTCGCCGGCTACCTGGAGCTTCTGGGCATACCCTTCACTGGTTCGGACTCGGCCGGTATCACAGTCGCCATTGACAAACGTCAGACCAAGGCCATACTGCAAAGCCGCGGGGTCAACACTCCGCCGGGGATGCTGGCGAGCGCCTTGATACCGCTGCTGGATCCCTCACGGGAGAAGGCTCTGTCCGCCAAGGTTTGCCTGCCCGTCATCGTGAAGCCGGCCCGTGAGGACGGAAGCATCGGCATCACCCAGCAGTCGGTGGCCACCACCTGGGATGAGCTGCGCTCAGCCGTGAATAAGGCCGCTGAGCGCTTCGGAGCTGACAATGTACTTGTTGAGCGTTTCATCGAAGGCCGGGAGTTCTACGTGGGCTTCTTGGGCAACACTCAACCGCAAGCCCTGCCTGTCTCGGAGATCACTTTCGAAAACCTGCCCTCCGAGCTCAAACCCATTATGTCTTACGACGCCAAGTGGGACCCTGACTCCCAAGAGCGACACAGTTTTCGACGCCTGTGCCCCGCTCCGCTGGCACCCGAGACCCGGACCCGACTGGTGGAGTTGTGTGAGGCAGCTTACAAAACCGTCGGGCTCAGCGGTTACGGGCGCATCGATGTGCGCTGGAACACCGATACTGATGAAATGTTCGTACTCGACGTAAACGCCAATCCGGACATCACGGACGGGCAAGGATTTCCCGTCACGGCGGCCGAAGCGGGCCTTTCATATCCGGAGCTGATAGAAGCCATCATCAAGTACGCGCTGGAACACAACCGCAATCGGTCCTAAAGCAGCTTGGCAAGTACAGGCTCCAATACGTCCGCCATCCGCCAAAAACCCAGATCAGTCGGGTGCGAACCGTCTACGGTCCCTTCACCGTCATCGCCGAGAAGCGGCTCACCGGGGATGACATGAAAACCTTCCACACCCGCCTGAGTGAGGCGTTCTAGCGCTTTGTGGAAAGCCTCCGCCTTTTGCGCATATACGCGACGTCGTTCAGGGAGCAAAGAGACATTGTGAACATACCGTTCACCGATCAGCACAATGGGAGCCGTCGGTCGGGCCTCACGCAAAGCGCGCACCAGAGGTTCGACGCGCTCTGAGACCAGCTCGACCGACATGTTGGGCAGGCAGTCAATGACATAGACCGCCGGATCAAGCTCAGCCAAAAGACGTCCCACCTCGGGCTCCATCCTGCCGTTTCCCGAGAAACCCAGATTGATCACGGGACAATCCAGGCGGCGACCCAGGATCGCCACATGGTGCATGCCGGGCCGGGAGGCACACGCTCCCTGAACAATCGAGGTACCGTAAAAGACAACAGGTTTGGCCGTGCGGGGAGCAACCGGCTCGAAGCAAGCATTACTCGGCACCCCGATTTCCAGCGATTCAACGCCGTTGTACAGCGGCAGATACAAAAGATAAGAACGCCTACTTCCGTCAAGACCGACGGCAAGCATCGATTGAGCCTCCACTGAATCTTCCGGCCTGCCTATCCCCAGCCAGCGCCAAACACCGGCGCTCTCGTCCCGGACGTAAAGATCAAGCCCGCTGACCCCGGTCGCCGGCATGTGAGACATGGCCAGCCTGGCGGATCGAAGTCTCCAACGGGCATGAATCTCCGGCGCGTCGGTGATGAAACAAGTACACATCCCTGCCGAGTCTTTACTCAAGTTCCATACCGGATCCCGTACCACGCCTTTCGCTCGGGCGGGCAGTCGGTCATAGTAACGCTCTACGTCATCCCAGCCTCGACCCTCAACTCCCCATTCCCGCACATCGTACCAAACCAATCCTGAGCCCTCGATCTCATGTGCTGTCATATCGCCCAACCTCCGCTAAGCACCACGACCGGTGCGACTTCACCGAACACTTCAGCAACACTCCGGTGCCGAGTGATCGGCAGGGATACCCTTGTTCAGCACTTGGCGTTGCATGATCAGACGGACAGGAGTGCGCCAAAAACACCCCTGCTCACTATCGCTTGTCATGGAGGTGCTACACGCCTTGCGG
>JBMNSS010000021.1:0-24075 GCA_050945315.1 Limnochordia bacterium
CTTTGGCCCGATGCAGGATATGGCCGGCAGCAATGGAGAAGAGGACGCAGGGAGCCCGGGCAGGCAGCGGCGCGGGCCGCAGGGCACGCTGCCGGATGCGGTGGACATCGTGTCCGACAACGGCTTGTTGTTCTTCCGAGCGGGTCTGTTCCTCGATCTCAAGGATCTCTTCGCCCAGTCGCGGAGCATCAAGTTGAACGATTTACTACCCATCTCGTTGGCCGCCTTTACGGCTCTGGATCCGTATGATATCGAGCCCGGTGCCGTCTTCGCCTTCCCGTATATGCTCTATAACGTGAACGCGGCATATAACGTGCCCCTGTTGGAGAACTCGGGCCTACAGTCGCCCAATACTCTGGGTCAGGCATGGAACTGGGACACGGCGTATCAGTATGCGCAAAAGCTCACCATAGATAAGAACTCGGACGGCAGAATCGACCAGTGGGGCTTGTTCATGCCGCGCATTATGTCGCGCTGGGGGATCCTCTTCCGGCATGCCGGCAATCCGATCTTCGACCGTGACTTTGACCCGACGGCGGTGCAGCTGAATACGCCGGCGGCCAGAGAAACGATGCGGTGGATTGTAGAGATGTCCCAAATGGGCTACATCGCCTGGGAGAACTGGCAGTTTAACGAAGGCAGAGCTGTATTGTCATTCAACGGCGCTTCCAACATCGGTATGTATATGGCCAGGCGTGACCAGGAAGTCGATCACATGCCCTTCCCCTATGGTCCTGCCGGCGCCAACGGCGCGGAGTTCCAGGTGTTTGGCACCGCCATCAGCAAGACATCGAAGAATGTCGAGGCTACGTGGCAGTGGCTAAGTTTCCTGTGGGGCGATCGTGATCGCATTATTGCCGCATGTAAGCAGATGGTCAACGCACCGGCGCTCAAGTCTGTAGTCAGCATCTACGACAGCCAGATCAATACGTGGACCAAGCACTCGCGAATCGTCACTGAATCGGCAGAATACAAGGGCAGCGGGCTGCGACCCATTTTGCGTGACGGCCGTATCGGCAGCACGGTGGAGAAGACGATCAACGAGGCGCTCGCTCTGACCAAACCGCTGGAACAGGCACTGTATGAGGCGCAGCAGAGAACCACGGCTATTCTCAAGGAAGTGTTCGGCGAATAATTCAAGCAGAGATGGATGGCGCAACCCCGGTCGGGAGTCTTGAGACTTCCGACCGGCGGCTCAGAGCTTAAGATCCGCAAGCCGGCAACTCCGTGACGGAAACCCTCGACCGGAGTGCCGGCTTGTATTGGATATCACAGGCTTGCATCATGGAAAGAGGGATAGGCATGCCTAAATCCATTCATTCAGGGTGGGTCCGTCTGGTCGGCTTGCTATGTCTCGCTGCAAACATCGTGCTATGCAACACCATAATACTCGCGGCGGAAGGTACAGCAACGGTGACTACTCTCCATTCCAGTGATACGGCATTCTACGGCTACACTCCGGCCGAGGCGTTAGAGGCCGAAGTCGCGCTGGCCCAGGTGACGGCGCAGGATGATCCGGAGACGATCTACAGAGCGTTCAGCGAGTTTGCCCGTACTCATTTCGGCGCTCTATCCGAGCCTCTGGTATATGAGGCTTTCGGTTCGCAACTCGCCTTGGTCGAAACCGGCTCCTGGCAACACATATCGGAGAATTCGGCAAGTCTGGCTTGGGAAACCAATCTTCCCGCCTACAGTTATGTGGAATACGGCTTTACTCCTGAGTACGGCAATAAGACGGAGATGACGGACCGGCCCTACTATCTGCATTTACATCAACTCAGAGACCTGGAGGTCAATCAAACCTATCACTATCGTCTCATCGCCGTCGATGAGCGGGGTCAGATGCTTGTCACGCCGGATCGCATGTTCAGAACGGCAACCGTGCCGGATGCCGTATATGTCTTCGGCCAAATGGGTGAACCGCCATACGTTTTGGATCAGAGCAATACCACCTATATTTTGAAGGAGGATCTGGTCACAGCCGGGAGCGCGATCATCGTGCGAGGCGACCATATCGTCCTGGATCTCAATGGATACAGTATTACCTTTGGCGAAAACGCGGCAGTGGACGGCAATCACCAGGGCATCTCGGTCAGCGGCGACAGCAAAACCGCCATACCCTATCGCGCAACGGGAGTTAAGGTAGTGAACGGCACGGTCGTGCAGGGGCGGAATAGGTTCATGCAGAACAACACGGATCCCTACCGTTACAATTGCCTGTCCGTCAGCGGTAAGGATATGGAGGTAGCGGGTGTCACGGTGGTTTACCACGCGTCGCAAGCCTGGGGCATGACGGCCAATTACAGCGCAGGCAAGTTCCATGCCCATCACAACGTGTTTGTCGATATGGGCGCCGTGATAGCCGATCGGCACGGCTCGGGCGTAAGACCTCTGGGCTTTCGCTCTCCACAGGTTTCGCCGAATGAGTTTGAGCTGAACCACAATCTCGTTAAGCGGACGCGGCAGAACGGCTTTCAAACGGCGACTCTCATGCATCATAACGAGGTTTATGTGGACAGTTGGTCCACCAACTCGTTTGCGATACAACCTCTGTCGCAAGTCGGGATTCCCGCGGGGCGTTATATGAGTAACAAGGTCTTCGCTACCGGCTTCAACCCCTTTGGATTCGGTTGGGCGCATGAGGGCCTGTTGATCGCGGACAACCTCATTTTCATGTTCGGCATTGATGTGAAACACCGTTGGGGAGAACGGTGGGGCGATATCAACACACTGGAAGGCGTCAGGGTCACCAACTATGATCAAGGCGGTCAGGTGCGCAACAACCTCATCTATGAGAACAATACCATCGTGCTCAAAGGCAAGCAGGGCGTCGAGTTGCGGGGCACCGGCTTCTTCAGCGACGAGACCATTGCGAACCTGGTCTTTAGGAACAACCGGGTGAGAGTGGAGACCCTGGACGAACAGACCACCTTGGCGGCCTGCGTGGACGTACAGGGCCACTACAAGAAGGCCGATTCTCAGCCTGTGTACTATGTTGACAACGTCTTCGAGAGCAACAACGCCGTCATTCGCTTCGGCGACGATTACGGCAGGGGCAACAACCACATTTTCATCCGTAACCGCTTGGTCAGGCTGGGAGATAACCCCAACTTCCACACCTTCGTGTTCGACGGCGGCTACCACAACTACGGACACGTGCTGCTGGATACGGAGTTTACGCCGGGCACCGCCTATAACGATGTGTACTGGAAAAAGACTTCGTCGAAAAGCTACTACTCCGTGGCATGGACGTTGGAACTGATAACGACACCGGGGGCCGAGGTGACGATCTGCGACAGCAAGAATCGGGAAGCGTTCCGGGGTATCGCAGATGACACCGGTCGATTGGAGGTGCCGCTGACCCAGTGCGTCATGCATCCGTCCGAATGGCAACCCAACTCTTTCTTTGAGTTCCAGGTGCTCTGGCCGGATAAGTACATTGAAGAGAGCTTCACTCCGTACGTCATCTCCGTCAGTGCCGGAGGGAAGACCCTGACGGAAACCGTAAACATGACCAAACGGCAGACGGTACGGCTTATACCGTAGAGGGAACGCACTCCCTCAAACATGGTTGCATCCCATTATGCTGTGTTTTGGGGGAGTGCTGTTTCGCCGGCAAGCGGGCGCAAGGTCTGCGGATGCGGGCAGTGTCTTTTGACACTGCTTTTTTGACGTCATCCATGGCTGCAATGCCGACATCTTGCCTTAGTACATCCCCCGGATGCTAAGGTGATCCTGAGAGATCGATGTCGGCAATTGTGGAGATGTTTTTCAGAAAACTTCATGTTTCGCGGAGGGAAACAGCCAAAAATGCGTAATGAACGTATCGGCTCTATCGTTACATAGTCCCCGTCGGCCGTCCCGAGCAAGGCGGTGGGAGAATGCGGTTCAGAGACGATACATCATGCAAGAGAGGTGTGATCTATGATCCCGGTAAAACCCGAGTGCCCCCAAAGGTTGCTAGTCATGATGGTTTGGATCCTGCTGGTGGCCATTGCCGGCGCAGATGTGTCAGCGCAGCAGGTCACAGTCACGTTGATAGGTCCTTTTGGGAACTGGGGAGACGAGCTGACTGAGGCCATCGTCCTTTTCTCAGAGAAGTACCGTGATGTGAAAGCAGAGTTGCTCATTACCACTAATTGGAACACTACCATGTCCCAAGCGGCGACCATGACGGCCGGCGGAGTAGCACCGGATCTTTTGTATGGCAGTGCTACGCCGTTTCATTATTACGCACTCAACCACCTGTCTCAGCCTATAGACTCCTGGGTTCAACGTGACATTGACACGACGGTGTACCCAAAGTCGGTCCTCGATGCGATGCGGCTAAGCGATTCTCTCTACGGCCTGCCCACCGCCGTGAGTCCCAGTCTTGCCTACTACAACATGGACCGCTTCAACGAAGTCGGTTTGGACATGCTTCCCGTGAACTGGACGTCCGAAGTCTTCAATTGGGATGATTTCGTTACGATCACGCGCAAGTTGACTCGGTATGAGAACGAGGGAGGAGCCAGCCACTTCGGAACCCAGGCTTTTGGACGGGGAGGCGGATGGAACCGCCTGGGTATGTGGGGGCTTGATCTTTTCGATCCTCACATGACGGAGTTTTACGGGAACCGACCTGAAGTTATCGAGGCCATGGAGCAATTCGCTACGTTGTGGACCACACACGGTGTGATCGGTGGTAAGTTCATGAGCGGGACGGCGGCCATGACCTTGGCTCATGCCGACGTTCTCAACCAGTTAATCAACCAACAGGGAAGCGGTTCATTTTTCAACTGGTCGGTAGGTGTCCTGCCACGGGGAACCAAGCGCCTCACGTACACCGCCTTCCATGGGATCGGTCTTTCAAGCCAGAGCAAACACCCGGAGGAGGCCTGGCAGTTGCTCAAGTTCCTGACCTATGAACCGGAGGGCGCTGTTCTTTTTGCCCGGGCTGAAAACCGAATCCCGCTTATTCCGGCTACCACCAGGGACTTCAGGCAGCGCTTCAGTCATCTGTTGCCCCGAGGGACTATCACCGTGTTCACTGAGTCACCGGTCTTCGCCTATGACGCCTACCTGAGTCGGCATCCAAACGGTGCTCATCTTCTCACTCTTTTGGATCGCGAACTCGCCAGGCCCACTCGCGGGGAGGTTTCCGTACAACAGGTCATGAATGAGATAGAGCCCGCGATACGCGCCTTGCTCAAGGAGCGCTAGACTACGGATCGGTTCGCCGGACAAGTCTGGGGCAGCACAGCATGAGCTGTGATCTAAAAGGAGGCAAATGTGCGGTTGTGTGCTCGGCATCTGCCGGGGCCGGGACCGACTCTTAGGAGGAAGCCAATGCTAACGGACAGTCATATTCCGGAGCCGGGAAGAGATATTCCGGTAATCGGTGAATACGACGTTGTCGTAGTGGGTGGGGGCATCGCCGGCGCGGCGGCAGCCGTGGCCGCGGCCAGAGAGGGCGCCCGCACGTGCCTCGTGGAGAAAGCCAACGCTCTGGGAGGACTGGCTACTCTGGGCCTGATAGAAGTCTACCTCCCCCTATGTGACGGCCGGGGCAGACAGGTGATGGCCGGCCTGGCTGAGACATTCATACTCAACTCACTGAAGTACGGTCCCGGGAAAGTCCCCGATTGCTGGGCAGATAAGAACGGTGATCTTGAAGCACGCAAAAAACAGCGCTATCGGCTTATCTTCAATCCGGCCTCATTCCTGATCTCGCTTGAAGAGCTGGTCTTAGAGGCCGGCGTACAGTTGATGTATGACACTCGGGTCTGTAACGTCCTGCTCAACCACGGATTGATAGAGGCGGTGATCGTTGAGAACAAGAGCGGGCGCTTGGCACTCTGTGCCAAAAATGTGGTGGATGCGTCCGGAGACGCGGATGTGTGTTTCCTGGCCGGAGAGAAGACCTTCTCGCTGGACACGGATCGCAGCTCAGGATGGTTTATCGCCAACGTACGGGGACGTGTCGAATCGCAACATCTGCGCGATCGTTCACCCGACGGACCGACTTTCGCCGGCGACCGCTGGGAAGATGTCACTCACATGAGCATAGTCGGTCGCAAGATGATCTTGGAGCATACCGACAAACTCCGAGGGCAAGACGGCTATGACCGGGTCTATCCCTTGGTGCTCCCGACTCTCCCTCTGTACAAGAGAACGCGTCGTCTTCAAGGGGGTTTTGAGCTTGATGCAGCGGACGATAGGCGGATCTTTCCGGATGCCGTCGGTATGACCGGTGACTGGCGCAAGCCGGGTCCCGTCTACCAGATTCCCTACCGCTGCCTTCTAGCAGTGAAGACCAAGAACCTGATTACTGCCGGACGTTGCATTTCAGTGGCCAGTTCGGCCTGGGATATCACCCGAGTGATCCCGACTTGTGCCGTGCCGGGCGAGGCGGCCGGAGTCGCCGCGGCCATGAGCGCCCAAACGGGAAAAGATCTTCGGCAGCTCGACCCACGCCGCTTGCAGACCAGGCTGAAAGAGCACGGAGTGATCATTGAGGATCCGAACGGGAGGAGTTGAGGTGAGTCACCTTCGCTGGTCAAGGCACCGCCACGTCATTTGAGCTGTCTGGCCCGCGGCGATCTGATTACGGTTACGGTTAATGAAATCAGGGATCTCAGTCTATCGGACACGCTTAGCGCCATGAGGACTTAGCGCTCCTGGTCGAGCGGGACATTGTGAAGTCTCAGACACATCCGACTAAACCCAGCGCAGAACCAAGAAAAAGGGGGCAGAACATTGATGAAATCGTCTTTGCGAAAACACATCCTTTTTACACTGGCACTACTCGCCCTGGTCTCCTGTTCGACATGGGCAGCAAGAGAAGAACTCGTGGTGTGGCAATGGGAGGCTCATTCCAAAGCAGCGTGGGCTCAATGGCTGGACTACGCTAAGCAGACGTTCGAAGCGAAGCACCCGGAGATTGAGGTGGTTTATCAATACGTACCTGTCAGCCCCGACCGGTTCATACTTGCAGCCAGTGCCAATGTAATGCCCGACGTGGCTGTTGTCTCGGTAGCCTATGCTCTGGACCTCTACACCAGTGGCCTGTTGCAGCCGCTGAATGAGTACTTCGAAAGGACACCCGATCTCAAACGTGCCTTCCTGCCAGTGACTCAGCTTTTTAACCAGCGTGACGGGGTGATCTATGGGGCCACCAATAGCCTTGAGGCAACCTCCATACTGTACAATCATCAGCACTTTTTTGAGGCGGGCCTGAGTGTGGATCCGCTCGCTATTGAGTCCTGGGATGACTTTGCATCAGTTGTCAGAAAGCTCACTCGAGTAAACAGCGACGGGTCTTTGACGAGAGCGGGCTATCACGAGACGATGCACGCTGAATCGTACTTTCCCTGGCTCTATAGCAACAACGCCACCTTTTTCAACGATCAGCAAACCAAAGCGACGTTCAACACCCAAGAAGGACGCCAGGCACTTCGCTTTCAACAGGAACTATGGAATATAACCCGAGCAGCCAGCGGCTTTTCAGTGGATTTTGTCAAAGGCAATGCCTCCATGGTGCGGATGAAAACGGCGGTGATGCACCTTCCCGGTCTGGATGAACTGGAATTCGGTCAGACAAGTACCCCGATGGGACCCGCCGGTAACAAAAGGGGCAGCATGGCGTGGGGCAACATGTATGTCATCCCAACAGGAGCCAAGCGCCCGGAGATGGCATGGGAATGGATAACTCACTACTTGGATTTCGACAACCAGATAAGTCAGTTTGAGATCATGGGAATGCCCTTTTCGCCTCGTCGGGACGTCTATCTGTCGAGCGCGTTTCGCAGGGCGGCAGAAGAACACGGTTACATGGCGACCGCTCTGGACATTTTTCAGATCGCGGGTGTCTATCCGTTTAACCAAGCGATCCCCATCTTTTCCGCAATCAACCCGGTCTTGCGCCAAGTGTATCTGAATGAGTTGGCTCCGGATACGGCGATAGAACAGATGGAATCCACAGTCAATCGTCTGGTTTCCAGATGACGCTGATGTCTTGATGCGCTGTCTGTGAACCGGCTGAGTCAGGATGGTCTGAGCCGGGTGATCGAATGACCTCTGCTTTGCGTCTGAAGAGGCAAAGCAGGGGTCTTATTCTTTTGTATCCGCAGGCGAGAGAGCGATCAAGGTTCCGCAAGCAGGAGCAGGTAGGGAAGGCACAACCGAAAAACGCAAGGCGACTGAAGTAAAGCGGCAGCTGGACGTGATGGACGCAGGGCCTCGGAACACAATTAACAGCCCGGAGAGTCGGGCGTAGCTCCGCTTGGTACGAGAGACGGCTCAACAGCCTGGCGCTGGTGCCAGCGGTGAAGAGAAACGGAAGAGAGCAAGAGTACGAGGGAGTGTGGTTGATGGGTAAGACAAGGTTGCGCCCGAGTGCGAGGGCGTCCGCCCAGTCCGGCTGCGACGATGAGCCGCCGGATGTCACTGTGGGATTGCCCTGTGTGCGGTTGCGTACGGCTTCCCCCGGATTGTCGGCACAGGAAACAGGCGACAGGCCGTGAATTCCGTATATCAAGGTGTTGAAAAAAATGGAGAGGCACATGGTGATCGATGTCGGACAATGGTGTAAGAGATGTCTCTTAGCAACACTTCTGGTTTGTGCCTTGCATAGTGTGGCGCCGGCCGCCGGGGTGTTGGAGATCTCGCCCGAGGCCTTTGGTTTGCCGCTGCGCGTCGACGGCGACAGCGCCCTCGGGGTCTGGGACAACCACGTCGACAAGCCGGGCTTGGATCGTTATTTGAGTGACGGCGACCTATGAGTTCGACCACCGCCCGGGTGTGCATGAACCACCAAACATCCGCCGGTTCTTCACTTTTCACCTCATCTTGAGTAAGCAGTTGGCGGCGGTTATCAAACAAGGCGATGAAGCCGAACATGCAGACATACAGATCAGACAGGTGGCTCTGGTGGGTATCACACGTTAGATCGAGGATTGTCAGGAGGGTGAGCCATGTCAACGATTCGCAAGATCGCAGTCTGTATCGTCGGTTTGGTCTTGGTCAGTACCATAGGGGCCCACGCCTCTGCAACGAAGATAGCCTATTTCGGTCGAACACGTGCTACTGAGCTGGCATGGGCGGAGGATGTCGCTCAAAGGTTCTCCGCAGTGCGTCCCGATGTGGAGGTTGAGGTATGGGCGAGCGGCACAGGTGGAGGGTCAGACTACCAGGAAAAACTGGCCGTGCTGACCGCGGCGGGAACGCCGCCTGACGTCTTTTTGGGGCTGGCCGACAAACTGGGTTTTATCGTCAAGGGATTTGCGCTGGATATTACGCCGTACGTGGAAAGAGACAGAGCGGAGCTGCAGATAAACAGCTTTCCGCCCGGGGTGTGGGAGTCGCCGTCTTTCCAAAAACGCCAGTACGGCGTGCCGCTGACACTCACGACACACCTTGTTTTCTACAATCAGTCCTTGTTCCTAGACAGGGGTTTGGCTTTCCTGCCCACAGACTGGGATGACAGGTCGTGGACTTGGGAGACATTTCTTGAGTACTGCCGTCGCTTGACCGTCATCGGGGAGCAAGGGCGCTATGAGCAGTTGGCGCTGTCCCAAATTGCCGAACCAAAGCTTCCGGACATCTGCTACATGTTCGGCGGGGACTGGTTTGAGCCCGAGGCCTACGAGACCGGTTGGGCGGAGAGAGTGACCATGACCAGACCCGAAAACATCAAGGCGTATGAGGCGGCACGTGACGTATACGCCAGGTACGCGGCGGCCGGGCCGCCCAAAGGCATCTCGGGTGCCACTGGCTTTATGCAGGGTCGAGTGGCCATGGATTGGGCGGGGGCCAACCGCATCGGGGCGAGCTTTAAGGAAGCTCGCAAGAAAGGCGAGATTTCGTTCGGACTCGCCGTCGGCCCCGTTCCTTTAGTGCAAAACCGCATGAACACGCGCTGGACCAACCCGCTTTTCATGTCAACCGACTCCAAGAATCCGGATATAGCCTGGGAGTTCGTGAAATTTGCTACGACCACGCAGTCTCAGGAGCTTTGGACCCAGTACACGGGTTCCATGCCCGCCAGGCGCACCGCCGTCAGGGCGTACATCGAGAGTCTCACTGATGTCTTTGACATGTCCGCCAATGAGATTCTCAGTGCCATGGAAGGCTCTGTCATCCACTCCGTGCGTTCCATTGAAGAAGCAGTGGTTGAAGCTCCCTTTGAGATTGCGCGGCGCTCCGGAGAGTGGATCAGTCCCATCCTGGCCGGCACCGTTCCGGTGGGCAACGGCTTGGCGACTATGGAACAGACACTGAATGCGTATATCAGGGAATTCAACGCCGATATGCGGAGACAGTAAGCCATCGATAGGCAAGGCGGGATGGTGTGCGTTGCGCTCACCCGCCTCTTTTCGCGCCTCTCGCGGACGGGAGCGTCTTGTTTGGGCGTTGAGACTCATCATGGAGGTAGATTGTTGTGGAGGTGGATGTATTGCAGACGCGCGGAGTTGTCTTGATCCCGGAGGACCTGTCTTTTTCGGAATGGCCGCAACTGGCCAAAGAAGGGGGGCTCACCACCATCGCTCTGCATAATTGGCGGGGTGTGGCTCATGTGGCCGATTTCATCCGGGAAGAGAAAGGCGCCGCTTTCTTGGCTACATGCGAAAGCCTGGGACTTGAGGTCGAATATGAGCTGCACGCCATGAGTGATCTTCTGCCCAGGGACCTGTTTGAAAAGGAACCGGCTCTTTTTCGCATGAATGACGAGGGCGAACAGGTCAGTGATTACAACCTCTGCGTCTCCTCACGGCGGGCCCTCGAGATCATCGCCGAAAAGGCCGTGGAGATAGGGCGCATACTGCGTCCGACGACCGGAAGATACTTCCTGTGGGGAGATGACGGCAAACCGTGGTGTCGCTGCCCTAAATGCCGGGGACTCTCTGACAGCGATCAGGCCTTGATCGTAGCCAACTGGCTGCTGAAGGCTTTGAGAAAAGAAGATCCGAAAGCCCATGTAGCGCATCTGGCCTATCTGAACACGCTCGAGCCGCCAAAGCAGGTAAGACCGGAAGAGGGCGTGTTCTTGGAATACGCACCCATTCGACGGCGCTACGACATCCCTTATGCACAGCAGACGGGCGCCGGGTACGCCAATCCGCTTGATCTGCTTGAGGCGAATCTGGCCCTTTTTGACCGGTCAAGTGCGCAGGTACTGGAGTACTGGCTAGATGCCAGTCTATTCACGAGGGCGCAAAAGCCACGTCCCGCAACGGTGGTCAAGATCCCCTGGAAGCCCGAGGTGTTTGCCGCCGACGTTCGCTTGTACGCCGAATACGGAATCAGGCACATAACGAGCTTTGCCTGCATGATCGATGCTACATATGTCGATTTGTACGGGCAGCCGCCGATCAAGGAGTACGGAGCGGTTTTGTCGGAAGTCTGAAGAACATGGGACGGCATAGAGAGCGGGATTCGTCGGTGCGGACGGTTGACAGCGGGCCGCACCGACGAAGAATCAGCATCTCGCAGCTACAACAGGGCGTAGGGTTCGGGCAAAGGGCCCTTGTGTGACGGATCAAACCACAGCAGCAGATCCTTTTCCGCTTCCCACAGCTCTTCAAACATCTCGCGAATCTTGCTCAACGGCAGGATGGCAGAAGTCAGCGGATCGAGGGCACAGGCATGGAAAGCCGCCTCCCGATCACGTTCGAGTACCGCCTTGACTGCCAGTTCGTGTACGGCGATGTTTGAGCGATTCAGTGCTGCCAGCTGGGGCGGAAGATCACCGACGTAGCACGGATGCACGCCCTGACCGTCAACCATACAGGGCACTTCAACGCAACAGCCTTCGGGCAGGTTGGTTATCAGGCCGGTGTTCATCACGTTGCCGTTGAAGGAGAAGGGCACGTTGGTCAACACAGCCTCTATGATACCGCTCGTATACTCACGTGAGCGCTTCAACTCGCCAACCGGCAGATTCTCGTCTCCCGTGACTCCGGTGTCTCTCATCCATGAACGCACAGAGGGAGGCCCGTCGGGTACGTGTCTGGGTGTCAGACCAAACTCGGCCATCTCCTCCGGCGTCTTGCGGAAGTAGGGCACGTACTCGGAATCGTGCGGACTGCTCTCTGTCGGGAAGTACCCGAAATGCTTCATGATCTCGAAGCGCACTCTCTCTTTGGCCAGCAACTCGGGCTGCTCTTCCATCGCCTTCCAGATCAGCGGATACAGATCCTCTTTGCCGCGTTTGAACTCGAGGAACCATGCCAGATGGTTGATTCCCGCACACCAATGAGAGATCTCATCATAGGGCACTCCGATGGCCCGGGCGAGCATCATGCCCGTGCCCTGGACGCCGTGGCACAAGCCTACGTTGCGCACGCCTGAGTCAACTGAATGCAGCCATGTAAGCATCGCCATGGGATTGGTGTGGTTCAGTACCAGAGCATCGGGGCAAAGCTCCTCGATGTCTCGGAAGAACTGATGCTGTACCGGCCCGGTCCGCAGAAAGCGAAAGACCGCTCCCACGCTGGTTGTATCCGCAATGGACTGTTCGACACCGTACTTGCGCGGAATCTCAATCTCAGCCTTGTAGGGATGCCCGTAATAGGCCCCTCCGCCGACGGAGACGGATGTGACTACAAAATCAGCACCGGGCAGCAGTTCTCTGCGGTCGGTGCCGGCCACGATTTTGGTCGGCAGATTGTAGCGTTCTGCCGTTCGCTGCACATAACCTCTCACTTTTTCCAGTCTGCCGGCATGCACATCACACAGGCAGATGGTGGAGTCTTGAAGGATCTCGCGAGACATAATGTCGATAGACAGTCTACCGCCGAAACCGCTTCCTGCACCAATGATCACAATCTTGGCCAACTGGATCACTCGCTTCCTTCTATCTGCTTCGACAAGCGTGATCGAAGCTGCGCTGCGGACGCTTCAACCACTTGTAGCTTGCCCTGCCAATTCGAAAACGGGGTAGAGTGATGTCGGATCTGCGTCATTGAGGCCTGCCTTCGCTACAGTCGCCACTCATCCTTCCTGAAGAAACGGATTTTTCGCTCGTTCTTGATCCTGGATCGGTGAAATAGGAGATGGCACCCGTTGAAGCACGGACCGGTTGACATCCGGGGTTGAAGGATATAGAGCATCAAGATAAGTAGTATTATAGGTAAATATACCAACAGATAACAGGAGGGATTACGAGTGATTCGGAAACGTAGGATGTTGCCGATTATTCTGTTGTGTTGCTTGGTATTGGGTCTGGTAGGTGTGGTGAACGCGGCTCAGTCCTCGCTTCGGGTCCAGCTGATCTTGGGTGCGAGTGCCATCAAGTACTTGAACGACAATGTCATACCCACCTTTGAGCGTGAGTTCAATACCAGTGTCGATATCGAGACGGTCAACTGGAACAACCGCATGGAGAAACTCCTGATCACCACGGCGGCCGGCGTTCCGCCCGACGTCTACATGAGCGGTGCGGAGCATGTCCTGGAGCTTGTGGACAACGGTCTTATCGCTCCGCTGGACCGCGAGTTTGGCCAATGGGCGGATCGCAAGGACTTCCTGATTCAGACCTTCGGGAGCTCTGTCTGGAAGGGTGTCAACTACGGCGTGCCCATCTATACCGCGCCGAGGGTGTGGTGGTACAGAGCTGATCTGTTCGAAGACGCCGGTCTGAGCGGCGATCAGCCGCCTGCATCGTGGTCTGAGCTACTGGATGCGGCAAAGAGGCTGACTAAGACGGACGGACAGCAGGTGATCCGTCAGGGTTACGATCTGTCGCGGTGGACAGGCACGGCCAGCGCCTTCGGAAAGCTTCAAGATTACGCGGTTTATCTTTGGCAGATCGGGGGAGAGATGTTTGACGAGGAGTACCGGCCTTTGTACACCTCCCCCGAAAGCATAGCCACCATGGAGTTCTTGCTCCAGCTGAAGGAAGCGGTCAAGCCACCGGGGTATCAGGTGGTGGTCCCGGGCGGCGGAGGAGAGGCCTTGATCAAGGGAGCGGCGGTGATCAACTTGGCCGGAGGCTGGATTTCCTCGCAGGTGCATCAGTATGCGCCGGACCTGTTGGACGCGGTAAAAGCCATTGTTCCTGTACCGGGTGAGAAGAACAGAGTCACCAACATATTCAGTGACTGGTTGGGTATCCATTCTCAGAGCCCCAACAAAGAGCTGGCCTGGGAGTTTATCAAAGCCATCACCCAGCCGAAGGTCTTGGTTGATATGAACGCCGAGCTCGGGCTGCTGTCGCCGCGGCGCTCGACGATCTCGGAGTTTGCCAGACGGCGGCCGTTGTCGAAGTACATGTATGAGACCGTGGAATATGCCCGGCCGTACCCGGTGTTCCCAATGTCAGTGCAACTGACTGAGGCCTGGAGTGCTCAGTACACTCAGGCGATCGAAGGGCAGTTGGGGATCGTGCCGGCCATGGAGGAGGCTTCGCGGCAATGGCGAGTGCTCCTGCAGGATTAGGCAAGTAAAGAACCGAAAGGCCTGTCGCCGTCGGCCGCGGCCCATCTGTCCGCCGTCGTCGGCGACGGCGCGTCAGTCCGTGACCGCACGACGTTTGGAGAGCGGACATGGACGAACCTTTGGCAATCGGCGAACGACGACCGTGTGTCTTGCTTGAGTCATTGTCAATCGTACGACGAGTACCCCACTCCAACAGAGTCGCTGCCTGTGTGCCAAAGCGGTGATTTGAGGGGCTACCTCGTCGATGGCCTGAGCCGGCGCCTTCTTGCGTCGGTAGACTGGGCGAACCACTGGCGGCAAGTGACTTCAGGGTATCGCGGCTGGCCGGGTTGTTGCCCGGGGACTCTCGCTCGTCTTCACTGATGAGAGGATCTCCCGCCGCCGAGTAGATGAGAGGATACAGCTTGTTGGCTTCGCCGCCGTTCACGACTCCCGGCCTCCATCGATCCGGGACTCCGTCACCGTTGAAATCGACGCTCATTTTTCCCATCTCGGCATGCGCTCACACTCCCAACTCCAGTCGGGATTGGGCGGCGACACCCCTCTTTCATCCAGGTGTTGCTTGTTGTAGCAGTACATGCTGCACACTGTTCCCCAAAGGGAGGGCCTACAGTCGACCTTCGTAGCTGAGATCATCCAATAAAAGAGGTGTTGAGATCCTGCGAGGGGCCCCGGTTTCTTCGCATTACGCATCCGAACCAAATCGGGTGGGATTCCGGCGGCCACCATAGCTGAGGACTTCTCTTCACGTGAGTTCCCCCCGTGCCGGGGACGATCTCCACGGCTACATGAGAACATGAGAGTGTTGCGTCTCGAATGCTTCAAAAACGCTTTGTTCGCTCGCGGGAGTCGCCGCTTCGTGGACCATGATCCGCAGTGTCCGCTTTCCATACACGGGTTGCACGGCTAAACACACGAAAACAGGCGATGACAATGCCCTGCGGGTGAGATCGCTTGAGGGCGGGTCTATCGACCACCCGCCGTTGGGAAGGACAAAGCTTTTTGTTGCGGAAAAATGTGAAATCAGGGGTAGGGATTAGCACAGATAAGAGGTGTGGATGACTCTATACAAAGGAGGCAGTGCAGTGAGAAAATTCCGCTCAGTATCAGTGGTGCTTGTCATGGTCATGACGCTGACGTTGGTACTGGCTCATGGTTGTTGGGCCAAAGAGAAGCTACAGGTTATGGTCACGAGCACCGGGGACTACGGCGAGCGCATGAAAGTCTTCTGGAAAGGGTTCGAGGAGGCCAACCCGGACATCTCGGTTGAGCTCATTCCCGGGCCCGGAAATGTCTCCGCCCCGGAAGAGAAGTTGGCCGTGATGGTAGCGGCCGGCATCCCACCGGATTTGGCCCGGTTGGGAGATGTCAAGCCAGTAGCCGCCTCCGGGCTCCTTCAGGACATCACACCGCTCTTTCAAGCGCTGCCCGCGTCCGTACGCAATGATATCTGGCCTATTCTGTTCGATGATCTGAGCTATGACGGACGCATTTATGCTTTGCCATTGGGTACGGTGGTGAGCATGTATTACTACAATAGGCTGCACTTTGAGGAACGGGGTATCATGCCGCCCAGCGCAGACTGGAGTTGGGAGCAGGAGGGCATTTCGGAGCTGAAAAAGCTGAGTGTGGATCTGGACGGGGACGGCCTGCCGGACAGATGGGGGATAGGACTCATCGACGGCGGTGCAGGACGTGAGGTGTATCCGTTCATATACTCAGCGGGCGGAGGACCGCTTTTCAGTGAGGACGGAACCAAGTTCCTCGGTAACACCCCGATCACCCGCGATGCACTGCAGTACCTGCAGGATCTCGCTCAGGTGCATCAGGCGATGCGCACCACCGGAGGATGGAGCGATTTTCCCGAACAGCGTGTCTCTTCTCTGCTTTGGGGCAGCTTTATGGTCGGCTTCTTCTTGAGATACCCTGACTTCGATTGGGATTTTGCACCGAGACCCGCTTTCAAAGAAGGCAGGGGGTCGAACATATGGTCTGAGACCCCGTTTGGCATCCCTGTCGGTGCCAAACAGCCCGAACTGGCCTGGCGCGCCCTTCAGTTCGTGGTCAGCACCGAGGGACAAGAGCTTTCAATGAACCTGGGGTGGGGAACGCCGCCCATTCGCCGAAGTGTGACCGTCGGTCCGTTCCTGCAGCATTACCGCGGCAAAGACGTAGCGAGTGTCGCCGCAATGATCTCCTCGCCGCTCAACCAGATCATCCCCACGCAAGTTCCCTTGAGTGTCCGTCTCTTGCTGCAGACATCAGTGCTCAGGCCGGTCATCCTCGGTCAAAAAGCTCCCGGACAGGCGCTCGATGAGGCGACACCGCAGATAGAGGCGGTCATGAATCAGTAAGGCCCAAAAGTCAAGTGTACAAATATCGAACGGGGCGGATTCTACCCCGCCCCGTTCGATATGTCTTGCGCTTGAGGTTGGTTTCAAGTGCAGACAAAATGAGAGAGGAAAGAGTAGGAAGGTGGACAGCACAGACCTGCGGAACATCTTACGCAGTCGGCGGAACGAAATCATTAATTCAATGGGCGGTGGTACCATGCGCGTGCGATTTCCCGTCACGCTCTTTCGCATGCTGCTTGTTGTCATGTTGTTCAGTCTGGCTTCATCGGCGGCCACGATCAGGGTGGCTATCTTGGATCCCAGCGGGGAGGCAGCGGACGTTTCCACGGTTGATGTCGTTCTTCATGGGGAAACCGCAAGTGCCGACATGGTCTTTGCGGATGTTCCATACGGTCCCCATGAGTTGAGAATAACAAGAGACGACGAGGTTATTCACTGGCGAAAGCTCTATGTCGACCGTGATGAGATCAAGTTGACGGTGCAATTGGCTTGGGAAGACCTCTTGAAGGTCTTTTCGTGGACGGAGTGGGAGAGTATCCCGCTGGAAAATGCCGGCTTTGAGCAAGCGCCGGTAAACGACACCCCGCCGGGCTGGAGAACAGGGTGGCATTGGCTCAGGGGAGGAACTTATTCGGGACGAGCCTATCTCAGCGTCTCTGAGGAGCACGCCTATGAGGGTCGGCGCAGCCTGAAGATGGATGGTACGAATGCTCCCGGTATCGAAAAGGTGACGGTGGTCAAACCCGTTCCCGCGATTCCCGGATCTTTATACAGCGCATCAGCCCGCATCTGCGCGAAACCGG
Source organism: Limnochordia bacterium (assembly GCA_050945315.1). Lineage (GTDB taxonomy): Bacteria > Bacillota > Limnochordia > DTU080 > DTU080 > DTU080. Next base: position 17,576 of record JBMNSS010000021.1, read on the forward strand.
CCATTTCGCCCCATCCGTACATGGTCATCTCGTTTTGGGATGAAGCTGGTCAGAGGATCCATCTGCGGTCAGTGCGCAGTTCAGGAAAAGAAGGGGAATGGGAAGATTTTTCCGTGACGGAAATCGCACCTCCGGGTGCCGCGCAGGTTTCCGTACTCTTGGTTGGCAACACGACGTATACCGGGATCACCTATTGGGACGACATTAGGCTCGAGGTCGCCCATCCGGTCAAATGATCTTCGGGTGAAAGGATTGAAGTGCTGTGAGGATATGGATCAGGCGGGTGTTGTTAGTCGTCCTGGTATTGGCAGTGGTGTTTCCCATGGATGCCGTGGCGAGTGTCGCCGGGTATCGCAATCCGGAAATGGCAGCCGCCGCCATAGCCGGTCAAGTAGATGAAGCGAACGTCCTTTGGTGGGGATTTGCGCCGGATGACTCGACGGAGTATCTTCAGGCGGCCATCAACTCAGGGGTCTCGCGCCTCATAGTTCCCAATGTCGGGCAGGATTGGATTATCCGCCCGGTCTTTCTCCGCAGTAACCTGGAGATCATCTTCGAAGACGGCGTGGTGGTCACGGCTAAAAAGGGAGAGTTTCACGGTAGGAACGATTCTCTGTTCACCGGGCAGGATGTTGAGAACGTTGTCATTCGCGGCTACGGGGCCACCTTGAGGATGCATAAACAGGACTATGACGATCCTGCCAAGTACGAAAAGGCCGAGTGGCGCATGGGTATCGCCATTCGGGGCAGCCGTAACGTTCAGATCTACGGTCTGACCATAAAAGACACCGGTGGCGACGGGATATATCTCGGCCGCGGCAGCCGGATGATCGAGAACGAAAACGTAGTGATTAAAGACATCGTCACTGACAACTGCTATCGTCAGGGAATCAGCGTCATCTCAGCGCGCAACCTGCTCATCGAGAATAGCGTATTCAAGGACACCGGTGGCACTCCCCCGGGAGCGGGAATTGACTTGGAACCGAACCGGCCCGATGAGAAGCTGGTCAATATCATCATCCGCAACAACGTCTTTGACAACAACGTCCTGGGGATGCACATGTACCTGAATTACTTGGATGCATCCAGCGATGAGGTTTACATTCTGTGGGAGAACAACATCGTGCGCGGCGGCAACGTCGGGATCAACTTGCGGTGGCTGGAGCGGAGCGACCCCAGAGGGACCATTGTGTTCAAAGGATGCGTTGTTGAAGACAGCAAGCAGGTCGGTATCAGGGTGGGCTCCGTGCCCTCGCGGAATTTGAACGTCCGTTTTGAAGACTGTTTCCTGCGCAACAGCGCTCTTGACGTGAATTACTCGATCTCAGGCAGGAATACGGCACCGGTGGCCCTTATCATTCACGAAGACGACAGTGAGCATGGTCGAGGCCAAGTGAAGTTCAAAAACGTCGTTATCAGCGACCGATTCGAACGACCGATATTGATCGGGGCCGGTCCAAACGTAAGAACGAGCGGAGATGTCCCCGACGTGGTCGGGGAGATCGATGCCTACAGTCCATATGGCGTCTGGTATGAGTGGGAAGGTCCCTCGAAGCAGGCCGCCCTCGACTTTACGGTCATCCCCGATCCGACCGAGGCGTTTTACGAGAACATGTTGGCCCGCTTTGAGCAAGCCAAAGCTGCTGCCTCCGAATCCGCTTTTGTGTGGCCCGTCTTTCAGTTTGATGATGCCGTCTATGTTTCAAGAGTCCGGGGAGTGTTGGATGCGGGCATCCGCCTTATGCACGTCGATGAGGAGGATCTGGAGAGTATAGAGATTCTACTGGACGATGAGCCGGTCTATAGGGGATCAAGTATGCCGGAGACGGGACGGGTTACCATTGACACTCGCGCTCTTGCCGACGGTCGACACACCTTGACCGCCGTGGCCGCCATCCGGGACGGATATCTTGACGAGGTGCGCACCTCGGTCGGTTTTGTGACTCAAAACTTCTGGCAACTTGATGACCTCTTGGATGCGCCCATGGAAACCGGCTGGTTCGGGACCCTGGATCTGTCAAAGACGGTTGATGAATCCGCAGGATGGCAGTATGCAACGGGAGACGAGGACGTTTTCTTCGGGGATGGGAGTCGCAAAGCCCGTCGGGCAAACACAACCGAGTATCTTGTCTGGGAGACTCCTTTGCTGGGGGATTTCAGCCTCACACTGTACGGGCAGGATCGTGAGATGGAAAGCATCGTGGAGTTGGCCGTATCAGCGGACGGCCTCGATTGGCAGCCGCTCACCTACACCGTGGCGCAAACGGGCCGATCGGCGCAGGGTTGGTTCCGCCTGGTGTTGTCGGGCGATGCGTCCGAGTCTGCCGATACGAGGTTCTTCAAAGTGACTCTGAAGGAATCTGCGGCTCCGACTGAGATTCAGCTGGGGGAGGTGCACTTGGCCGGAATGAATCCGGAATGATTTGACGGAGGGCGTCGCCACGCTCTCAATCAGTCTTGACGTTTGACGACAGCGGATGTAAAGGCGGTTACGCAAATGCTCACGAGCCGTCCGGCCCGCCCGTTGACACATTGCAGATCGGAGGAACAAGCATGACATCAAATCGAAAAGCCGGCATCATGTGGTTGACAGTTGCGTTCCTGGTGGTCCTATGCAGTGTTCTTGGGCTCGCACAGCAGCCCGTGGAGTTGACATATGCCTACTGGGGATTGCCCTCCGTCGAACAGCGCGTCGTAGACCTTTTTGAATCAGAGCATCCCGGTATAGCCATCGAAGTCTTTCAGCTTTCCGGGGGTACCCATGGATCCGCCGAAAAGCTCCTCGTCATGGCCGCCTCTGAGAGCCTGCCTGACATGTTCTCGCTGAGCGGTACGCAAGGGTACCCGGCGACTTTTATGGATGCCGGTTTCTTGCTTGATCTCACTCCTTACATGAACCGGGACCGCATCAGATTGGATCATTTCGTCCCCAACGCCTGGAATTACGCCGTGCGCGACGGTCGGGTCTACGGTTGGCCGCGGGCAACGTACGGTATATCTTTGGGTACGGGTGTCATCGCCTATAATCGGGAGATGTATCGCAACGCCGGACTTGACTACCCCAAGCCAGGATGGACTTTCGACGATCTGCTGTCGAACGCGCGCCGTCTGACCATCAGACCGACGGGTGACGGTATGCCGACTCAGTGGGGGTTCAACCGGCCCAACTACACGTGGTGGCAGATATGGGTGTGGAGCAACGGAGGCGAGATATTCTCCGATGATCTCAAAGAGATTCGCCTGCTTGAAACACCGGCCATCGAGGCGTTCCAGTGGTTGGCAGAGTTGATGACGGTGCATCAAGTGGCGCCTACCTCAAACCAATCCTTCGAACGGCAGTCGGTCGCCATGAGTCACGTCACTACGAGCGTCTACCGGGACTATACTTCCTATCCCGATCTTGACTACTCGCTCATAGGTCCTCCGCGCGGTCCCCGGGGAGACTCAGGCTACAGTCTGGGCGGCTCGAACATTGTCGGTGTATCGGCCTTCACCAAGCATCCCGAAGAGGTTTGGCAGTTTCTGAAATTCCTGGCTGAAAAGAGGGTCCACGAGCTGGAGGTCTTTGAGTGGCGCACGGCGACCCCCAATCTGCGTTCCGTGGCCCTGTCAGCGCGCTTTTTGTTCAGTGAGAATCCTCCGTATGATCTGAGTCCCATCGTGTACCACAATCCCGCCAAACCGACGCCGCAGGATCCGAAGTGGCCCGCTTTCCACTCCTTGGTTCAGGAGATTTTTGCTGAAGTGCGCACGGGCCGAGCCAGCGCTCAGGCTGCATTCGAGGCTGCAGAACCGCGTCTCAAAGCGGCATGGGGCCTGGAATAGAGCGAGAGAGAAACACGGGGGAGCGGCAATGTCCGCTCCCTATGGCTGCATTGAACGCAGGCGCATCTACGATGAGTCCGCTGTCTCAGAGATGACTTCATGAATGAGGATTGAGCATCACCATGAACAACAGAGCAGCCGTAAACCGGGCGGAAGTGTACAGCATCAGCAGATACATCACTGAGATATACGATCAGACCGAGACTCAGCGGGATGATCTGGTTCTCATCAAGTCCCTCATTGGCCGCAAGTCCGCTTGGATTCTGGAACCGTTCTGCGGGCACGGCCGCCTGCTCATTCCCCTTGCCATGGCGGGTCACAAGGTCGTAGGGATGGATCTGTCTCAAGTGTTTTTGCGATGTCTGCAAGAACGGATTGAAGCACTTCCGCTTGAGGTCAGAAGACGAGTGGTGTTCAAGTGGGCTGATGTGATCAAAGAGGAGTGGCCAAGCGGCTTTAACGTCGTCATCTTGGGGGCCAATTGCCTGTATGAGCTGGCCACCCCCGAAGAGCAAGAGCATTGCATCAGATCCGCGGCGAGGGCTCTTGTTCCCGGCGGGTACTTGTACCTGGATAACGGCCATATGGAGGGGGATCTTGATCCGTCATGGTGCAAAAGCGGTGTGCAGGAGAGTGTTTTCCCGACCGGTATCTGCGCCGACGGTACCCGTGTCCGGGGCACCAGTGAGGTGATTTGGTATGATAGGGCCCTTCGCTTGGTTCGCTTTCGAAGGACGGTCACGGTTCAAACGCCCCACGGACGAGTCTCAAGACAGGAGTGGGTTCAGCAAAAGCATCCGCCCAGCACGGAAGAAATGAAGCGGTGGCTCGGAGCACACGGATTCGTGATCAAGGGCCTGTGGGGAAACCGAGATGGCGAGCCATACACCGACAGCTCCCCGCGGGCAGTGTTTTGGGCCAGGAAGGCGACCGGAAGTGATGGGTGAGGCTGATGGCCGCTGTGCCGGCAGGAACAACATGCCGTTTGATCAACTCTATGCGGAGCTGGGCCTGGATCCCGCTCAGATCAGGGACGAGGTGATCATTTCCGAGCGCCACGGCCATCGTGTATGGAGAATTTGCCTCGGCGGCGAATCGTTTGTCGTGAAGAGCTTTCCCGATGTGTCCACCGCGGCCGCGGAGATAGCGGCCTACAGACTGCTTCGGCAGCTCAACGTTCCCACACTGCCGGTCTATGGCATGTCGGAGCGGGCCCTTGTCTTGGAGGATCTCAGGGCCAGGTCTCGCCGGCGCTTAGCCGCTGACGAGGATATCGACAAGCCGGGAATCGGGGCGGCGCTGGCCGGATGGTACAAGCTCTTTCATCAACGAGGGTGCGAGTTTCTCAAGGCTCCCCGGAACGAGCCGCTGATCTTCCGGCGTGAGAGCGAAGCGCTGACAGCGGAGACCATCACTGAACCGGCCCGGGCCCTTGGTCTTTTGGCCAATCCGGTCTGGAAGGCGGCGACGGATGCGCTTGATCTGTTGAAGGCGGCCGAGTCGAGGCTCAGCACAACGCTCAACTACAACGATTTTCACTGGACGAACCTGGCCGTGGGGCGTGAGGAGGGCGAAGAACCGGAGGTCACGCTATTCGACTTCCATCTCCTTGGAATCGGCATGCGCTACAGCGACTGCCGGAACGTGATGAGTTCACTTGGCCCGAGGGCGGCTGACGCTTTTCGAGCGGGGTACGGCCCCGTCGATCCGAGAGAGAAGATCATTGACAGACCTCTGGCCGTTCTCTATGCGTTGTCCATAGCCGTGAGATTACCGAGGTTCCCGACGTGGGCTCGTGGCGAAAGGGAGTGTGTGGAAAGCGGAGGGTTACTCCGTAGCCTGGAGGAAGCGATAGAAGTAGCTGAAACGCTGGTCTGAGCGGTCCGCAACCATGGTCAACCGGGATCCACATGAAGCATCCTCCCGAGGGTGTGAGGATCGGCGCTGTCGAGGGGAGCGGGTAACCCGCCAGGTCCCTCGGAAGACATCCATCAAAGAAGGGGAAGAGCCCGATGACTTTTGATGAGCTTTATCGCCGGGCAAAAGCCGTGATCAATCCACGTATACTATCTGAGTCGGCTGAGGCCGGCGGGGTGGGAGCCGCGTTGCTCACCGCCGGCGGAAGAGTCTATGTCGGCGTCTGCATTGATACCGCCTGCTCTATGGGTTTTTGCGCGGAGCATGCAGCCGCGGCGGCGATGATCACGGCCGGTGAAAGCAGAATCGTCAAGATGATTGCGGTGGACAAGAGAGGACAGGTCCTACCGCCGTGCGGACGGTGTCGGGAGTTCATCAGTCAGCTTGATGACGGCAATTTGAGCGCAGAGGTCATGGTGAGTGAAAACGTCGTAGTGCGCTTGCAGGATCTGTTGCCTTACGATTGGCGCCAGTCGGCCAACTAAGGTGGACCCCATTGTCAAGACACGATTTTTGGGTAGTTTAAGCTACTCTCTCTCTCTCAGTGATGGTATCTGGGTAACCGCGCGCGGCGCGGGTCCTGCAGTTGTGGATAAGTAGACTTCAGCCGGTGTACGGTTGTTCAAGCTCTGATGTGGCCGCTCGTAGTTGTAGAGTTCTATGTATTCTGAAATGTCTTTTCGTGCTTCCCGAGGAGACCGGTACTCCTTGATGTATACCTCCTCATATTTTAGACTGCGCCAAAATCGTTCTGTAAA
>JBMNSS010000022.1:0-23578 GCA_050945315.1 Limnochordia bacterium
CCTTCGGCTTCCTTCAGACCCCGCCGTTACCGGCGACGCCCTTGCCTACGGGTTGTTTTCCCACTGGCAGGTAACGAAGGTTTCTTTCAACCTTCCGGCTCGGCAAGCATGCCGGGCACACACACAAGGGAGCCGCCCCTGCGTTTGCCGGGACGGCTCCATATCTCTCATGCATTTCTCGAGCTTCGACTTAGAACGCCACACCGAATCCCGCAATCAAGCGAGCATCGCGATAGGCTTCCGCGTCAGCCTCTCGGGAACGCACAAACTTGCCCTTCACCTGGAATTCGGTCATCTCAAACAGCGGATAGCTGAATTCCAATTCGCTGTCAAGTGTATTGACCCACTCAGTGTCCAGACCCCTACCATCGGTCACATCAACGTAGAGATCCATCCTTCCCTCACCAATGGCACGCGCCGCCGTGAGAGTCACCGAACGCTTAGCCCGTTTCGCACCACTGGCTCTGACCCACTCACCCTGCAACCTGACATCGGCATCCAGGATGTTCATCTCAGTGAACCCACCGAAGACAGCTGTCTTTGAGGGCAACGACGCATCGGATTTCCTGCTCTCATTCACATAGCGCCCGCCGGCATACACCCCGCTGTGAGGTGTCAGATACAGAGTGGCTTTGGCCCGCACCTGCGTCCGTGACGTGTCTGACACCCAGTTTTGGTGCCTGACCGGCAAGCTGCTTCCTGCCGCAGCAACACTGGCGTTGCGCCACCGCAGATCCCAATCTTCGATCTGCAACGGGTTTTGTTCATGGCGGATACTGGCATCCACTATGAAGTTGTCGGCTCCCAGAGCGTAGTCATTCATGGACAGATCGACCATGGTGTGGTTCATCCAACTGTCGAGAAGATCGGTCCTATTGAACCCGACCTCAACGGTAGTCGTGAATGGCACCATGATCTCCATATCCCTTACGCCCCGGGCCATCCAGACAGAGTGGTTGCCGTCGACGTTCTCCACGGAGCGATGCACCAGCCTGGTATCAAAGCCCAGCGCCTCCAGACCGACGAATTCAACTCCCAGGAAACGCTCGTTAGGCATGGCTGATCCGTCAACAGCAGGATTAGCCAGGCGCTGCCGCCAAGTCGGCGGTCGATAGCCATATTCGGCCGTCCAGTACATAGCTCCCAGCGGCTGCGAAACGGTGATATCTCCCACCTGAGGCCGGCGTCCGCCTCTGGCTGCGGCCACCTCTGCATCATAGCGCAGGCTGCCCACGACACCTTCGATGCCCAACGCATAGGCAGTTACCGGAGTCGGTACGTTGGATTGCAGAGTGTGTCGCATATTGAGCCAACTGAAGCGACCTTCAGCCGTCTGTCCCAATTGTAGCTGACCGGCGACACCGAACAACGAACCTACATCGCTTCCGGACAGATCGTCCCCGGTGGCAGGGTCAATCCGCTTGATCCAACCATGGCCCGCAAGACCCTGTACTGAGACCGGACCCAAGGACGCAGTTCCCTGCAAACCGTTGATGCGATACAACTGCGCGTCCCACTTCTGCGTGTCCAGGATATATTTGCTGAACTTGCCGGTTCCGTGCGTGGCCTCCAGATCGCCGATCCTCAACGACTCGACGATGCCGGTCGTGGTGACCTCGGCCTCGATACCAGCACGTTGCCATTCATGAAGCTGGATATCGCGGTCTGCGTACACGCGTCCTTCAAACGTCGCCCCAGCTACGGGCTCGGTCGTGAGATCCACGTAGTAGCGCATGAAGTTCTCGTTCTTTACAAACTGACGAGCATCGTACCACTGACCCTCTGTGGCTCGTGTTACCTCACTCTTGTAGGCTGCACGCGGATCGGAATAGAGACTCCGTCCTCTGGGTCTATAGTAGGTCAGCTCAACACCGAAGGACTTCTTCGTCACTTCGAACCACCTACGAATGGGCGCCAGCCCGTCCTCCACTTCCTTCAGGTTCTCATCTACGTCAGCCAGTTCGGCCCGGGTGGTACCGACTTCTTCCCGCAACTGCGCCAGTTCGGCCTTTAGGGCCTCCAACTCACGCTGCGTTGCCGCCATGGCCGCCGCCAAGTCCTCGTCCTCGTCTACTTGCGGGACTTCTTTGACGACCTGTACAACCTCGGTCTTCTCGGCCAATCGGCTAATCTCAGCCTCAACGGCATCGAGTCTCTCAGCCAACTTGGCCGCATCGCCCTGTGTGGTGCTCTGATTGTCGCTCAAAGCAATCAGATCATCTTCAATGGCCTTAAACCGCTGATCCAAATCATCGTCGTCAGAATGCTTAGCCACATCGGATTCCAAAGCATCCAACTGATCCTGCATGGCTTCTGTCTTGGCGATCAGCTTGGCAAGGTCAGACTGGGTGATCACAACATTACCTGTCAGTGCAGCCACTTCAGTGCTGATCCCCGCCAGATCCTCTTCGATGCTCTTGATCCGCTGAGTCAAATCATCGACATCAGCCTGCTTGGCGGCATCGGATTTGATGGCATTCAACTCATCCTGAATGGCTTCCGTCTCGGCGGCCCGCTTGGCTGAATCGGATTCGATGGCATTCAACTGATCCTGAATGGCTTCCGTCTTGGCAGCCAGCCTGGCAAGGTCGGACTGAGTGATCACGACATTGCCCGTCAGCGCCGCCACTTCGGTTTGCACCGCTGCCAAATCGTCCTCAAGCTCTTTCACGCTGTACTCAGCATCTGATGACGACTCGGCGAGTAGGGCCACCTTCTCATCAGTTTCGTCAAGACGCCGCTCGAGATCCGCCACTTTCTTGCCCAAAGCCTGCAATTCAGAAGCGAACTCCCGGTCAAGGTTCTCCAAATCGCTGTTGAGGGTGGCTACCCTCTCATCGAGAAGAACACGTAGAGCGTCCACATCACCTTTTGTGACCTCATGTACAACGGTCTGGCTACCTGCGTCACCGGCAATACCTTTTATTCGTTCAGCGACTACACGCTCGGCGATAGCCTCCGCTTCTTCCGCGGAAAGGGCATCCCCTAACCTGCCCTCAAGTGCCAGAACACGTCTTGCCAGAGACGAGGCCTCGTTCTTGATGTTGCCGGTTTCTTCGAGAATGCTCTGGTTCACGTAGTCGCGCATGAGCACCTTAGCAGTGTCATCGTAGCGATAGCGCTTCTCGTAGTCTATCGCCGCCAGCGCCTCTCGGGCCCGAGCATCGGCTTGGGCAGCCAATGCCAATGCATCGTTGGCCTTGGCCGCAATCTGGGCCACATCCTCGAGTTGGGCCGCCGACATGGCCAGCCTCTCAGCACGGCCCGCAGCCTCGGCCGCATCCTTAGCTGCCTGCTGAACGGCCTCCAGTTCATCTGAGGTGGCGGCACTTCGTGCAAGTGCGTCCGCCTTACTGGCAATAGCTTTGGCTTCATCTACGGCCGCACGACACTCCTCTATTTCATCTACATATCGCTGCCTGATAGCCTCAGCTGCTGCCTCTGATCGTGTAGCGGCCGTATAGGCGGCATCTGCCAGTTCTTCCAGCGCCTTAACGTCTTCAGCCTTGACCGACTCGGCTTCCACTCGCTTTGCCAAAGACAAAGCCTCCTCGGCGACCGCTCTGGCCGCTCGAGCTACCTCTTCCATCGCTTTGCTGGCATCGAGTGCGGCTTCGGCCTGACGCAACGCTTCATTGGCTTTCCTGTCAGCTACCAGAGCCTGCTTCATGGACTCTTCAGCATCGCGAGATGCATCAAGGGCTGCTTCGGCCGCGCCATCAGCTGTGGATTGTGCCTTCAGTGCGGCCGCCAAGGCGTCGCGGGCTTCCCGGACAGCCTCAGCAACCCTTTTATCGAGGTCCGCCGATTTAGCTGCGACTTGCTCTTCCATATTCTCGTCGAGTCGGGTCACAACCCGAGCGAGAATCATTGCCATTTCGTAACGCGTAAGAGTGCGATCCCCACCAAACGAGCCGTCTGGATAGCCTTCCAACAAACCTGCCGAAGAAAGCCGGGCTATGGAATCGTACGCCCAATGGTCCTCAGGTACGTCAATGAACCCGTTGTTCGCCGTCAATCCCGGCAAGCTCGAGGCAATGACAACAGCTAGCGCTACTATCAATGCCAGACCTCTCCTGTGCATCCGTCTGCCTCCTCATATTCAGATTGCGTTTCCGTGCCTATCCGATCAATTATGCTTAGCCGCTGGGTGTCAGGTCAGTCAACATGATGTGACAGATCGTCACGTAGGTTCTTAATAACTTCGTAGCTCGAATACCAATCCCTTCCTCGTGTACAAAATATGTGGACTCAGGACCATGGTCCCAAAACCGCCCGGTCATTGCGCACCCCAAGGCGTGTTCTCATGCCAACGGCTCCCCGTTATGTCATACTTCACGATAGTCGGGAAAAAATCCTCCGACTCCAGTAGTGTCGCACATCAACTTTCCACCGGGTATCTTACAGATATGATCACAAAACAATGGACGCCAAGTGCCAAAGGCTTTACACCGCCTTGGTATCGCTTGATCCGATGCCCAAAGTGCCTTCGCTAAGTCCAGGTCGGGATGATTACAGGGAGTGACACAACCGTTCTTCTGAGCTCTTCGTCGGCACTGTCAGAAATGTGGCCGGAGCATCTCGGGTTCGACAGGCATATGGCGACCTCCTGTTTGAACCCGAGAGACTCAGATCTCTGGTCTTGAGAGTATATCAACATGCAGTTATCTGTCCGCCGCATGTTAACGCTTATCAGACCTTACTGAGTGATCTTTTCAATCCCACCCATATAGGGTCGCAGAGCGTCGGGTACAGTGACCGAACCATCCTCGTTCTGGTAGTTCTCCAGTATTGCCGCCAAGGTACGGCCCACAGCCAGACCCGATCCGTTAAGCGTGTGAACGAACTCCGCCTTTTGACCCTTCTGCCGCCGGAAGCGAATATTGGCTCTGCGTGCCTGGAAGTCCTCAAAGTTGCTGCACGAAGAGATCTCCACATAGCGACCATAGCTCGGCATCCATACCTCGGGATCGTACTTCATCGCTGCGGTAAAGCCCAGGTCTCCCGCGCACATCTTTACCAAGCGATAGGGCAACTCCAACCGACGCAGTACCTCGGTGGCTTCATGGACCAGTCTGGTGAGTTCTTCATAGGACGTTTCCGGCTTGACAAACTTCACAAGCTCGACTTTGTCAAATTGATGCTGCCTTATCAGACCCCGGGTGTCACGTCCGGCTGACCCAGCCTCTGAACGAAAACACGCTGAAAATCCTACGTAGTATCGGGGCAGGCTGTCGCCGTCGAGTATTTCATCACGGTGATAATTGGTTACGGGTACCTCTGCGGTAGGAATAAGATACAAGTCACGATCCTGAACCTTAAACATATCTTGGCCAAACTTGGGCAATTGACCTGTACCGATGTAGCTGGCGGTGTTCGCCATGTACGGGGGCAACATCTCCACATAGCCGTGCTCTTGTGTGTGCAGATCAATCATGAAGTTGACCAACGCTCGATGAAGACGCGCTCCAAAGCCGGTTACAAAACTAAAGCGTGCGCCGGCGACCTTTGAGGCCCTGTCAAAGTCCAAGACACCCAGGTTTGTACCGATCTCCCAATGCGGCTTAGGCTGAAAGGCAAATTCCCTGGGTTCACCCCAGCGCTCAACCTCTACGTTTTCCGCTTCAGAGGTACCATCGGGTACATCCGGATGCGGAATATTGGGTATCGTCAATAACAGGTCATCTATGCGGCTCTCCAATTCACGCACTTGGGCGTCAAGCGATTTTATCCGCTCTCCCACCTCCTTCATCTCTTGAATGGCTGCCGCAGCTTCCGGTCCTTTTCCTTTGGCCCTTCCAATACGCTCCGACACTACATTACGATGCGACTTGAGTTGTTCCACTTCACCCAAGTATTCACGCCATCGACGGTCCAGCTCGATTAACTCGGCGATGGGCACCTCTCCCCCCCGCCGCGCAAGAGCTTGCTCCACAGCTTCGGGATTGGCACGAATAGCCTTCAGATCAAGCATCACCAGACACTTCCTTTCTCGCTTTGATGTAAGCTTGTTCCGATCGTGTTTTCCAAATAAGCAAAAAAACCGCCCTGTTGCAGGGACGGTTCGACCGCGTTGCCACCCTGGTTTCCCACTGCCGGACAAGCCGGTTGCGTACCAGTCAATGAGACCCTCTTTGCCTGCTGTAACGGGCTACCCGGCAGATTCTGTCCTATAAGGATGCGGACTCATCTGCACTCCGGGGTGGATAGGTCGCAGACTGCACCGACTTCCACCAAGCGTCGGCTCTCTGAAAACAGGCTCTGCGTCCATAGTCCCCATCATCGCGTTCAAACTGATTTCCAGTCTCATGTTATGCTAGTTTGCCTCATCATGCAATAGTTATGGCCCCAATACTAACTCCGGTGCTTTTTTCGGCGCTTAGTAATCAACCGAGGCCATTCCGCGGAGCTTCCACCTGTCGGACGGACCAATGCGATAAACAACAGCCATCCCAACATGCGGAGAAGGAAGGAAAGAAGGAAAGTAGTCCTAATCCCAACACTTTCAGCGAGGAATCCACCGGTCAAAGAGGCTACGGTGGTAGCCATACCCACCAGACCGTTATATCCTGCCACGTACGTGGTCTTTCGAGTGCCGGGGGTTATCTCAAGCAGCAAATTGAAAGCACCTAGGTTATAGCCCGCCCATGCAAAAGCCGTCACCGCGTTAAACGCATACACAAATCTGTAATCGGGGACCAACAGGTAGAACAAAGGAACGGACATCGCTCCGATACCTGCCATGCCCATGATCCGTTGTGCACCCACGCTATCAGCCAAAGGACCCCAGTAACGTTGACCGATAACCGTGACCACCGTAGTCGTCGCACTGAGAAGCCCCCACAGATAGTCAGCTCCGCCCAACTGTTCCACGAAATAAAGAGCAAAAAGAGGCTGCGGCAGGGCCAATCCCAGAGTCCACACAATACTCGTAGCCGCATAGACGCTAAACTGACGTTCATCCCGCAGATGATTGACCACCAAGGCCACACGCCGGCGCAGGGGAAGCCGAATCTCGGGCGCACTCGGTTTGACGGGCGCCTGTACCGCCGGTTCCTCCAGGCGCGAAAAAGCGGCTACGCTGATAAGACCCATTGTTGCCGCGGCTAGAAAGGATATTTGATAGCCCTGCGGAGCACCCCACTGTCGAATAAGCCAGCCCGCCAGCAAGACACTGACCAAGCCGGCGCTGTTCATCAACATATTGCGATAGGCAAAAAACCGGCCCCTAACCTCTTGCGGTGTGATATCAGCCACAAGAGTGGTCCAGACAGGCAGACCGAGAGCGGTTCCCAACGATCTAATGGCCACCAGGGAGACAAAAAGCCACACCGCGCGCTGACCGGAAGCGAACAACGGAAGCAAGGCCATCGGAATAAAGAGGCCGCGTGCCAACAGACCGGAAAGAAGAAACCACTTCTTACGGCTCCAACGTCCCTCGGTCATCACGGCTATCGGCAATTGCATTACACTGCCCAACAAGGCGGTAACCGCGGCAATAAGCCCGATCTGTGTCCGGCTGGCACCGAGACTCAACGCAAAAAGCGACACATAAGGCACCGCGAAGTAATCACTGGCACTGGCAAACAGGCCCTCAAGTGCCACTATGCGCATTGCCGGGCGCAATTTCTTGCGCCCGACTTGTGCACTCATGATAGGCATTGATCCTTATCCGCTCATACCGGTCAGAGGAAACCGAGCCACAAGAGCTTTTACTCGAGCCCGTAGTTCCGGCTTCACTGAGTCGAGGTTCCCGGCGGCTTCGGCAGTAAGTCCGGCACTGATAATGTCAGCGATCTCTTCCATGGCTTGAGTATCCATGCCGCGAGTGGTCATCGCAGGCGTACCCAGCCGAATCCCACTGGTCACAAAGGGGCTTTCCGTGTCGAACGGAATTGTGTTCTTGTTCACCGTTATGCCCAGATCATCAAGGACCGCCTCTGCCACCTTCCCGGTAAGTCCTTTCACTTTGACATCGACCAACATTAAGTGGTTATCAGTACCACCCGACACCAGACGAAAGCCTCGCTCAGTCAGTGCCGCAGCCAAGGCCTTAGCATTCTCAACCACTCGTTTTTGATAATCAACGAAGTCGGCGCTCTGAGCTTCTTTGAGGGCCACGGCCTTGGCCGCTATGACATGCATCAACGGCCCGCCCTGGAGCCCCGGAAAGACGGCTTTGTCAACACTCTTGGCGAACTCCTCCTTGCAAAGGATCATACCGCCACGCGGTCCTCGCAAGGTTTTGTGCGTCGTGGTGGTGACGAAGTCGGCATGTGGAACCGGGCTCGGATGAAGTCCGGTCGCCACAAGACCTGCGATATGGGCCATATCTACCATGAGCAGAGCGCCCACCTCATCGCAGACCGAGCGGAAGATCGAAAAATCAATGATACGGGGATAGGCGCTGGCCCCGGCCACGATCAGTTTGGGGCGATGTTCTTTAGCCAGCTCACGCAATTGATCGTAGTCTATGCGCTCCGTGGTTTTATCAACCCCGTAAGACACCGCCTTAAACCACTTGCCCGAAAGATTGACCGGACTACCGTGAGTGAGGTGTCCTCCATGTGGCAGTGCCATACCCAACACTGTATCGCCGGGCTCAAGAGCCGCGAAGTAGACGGCTTGGTTCGCCTGAGCACCCGAGTGCGACTGTACGTTTACGTGATCTGCCCCAAACAGAGCCTTAGCCCGATCGATGGCCAACTGCTCCGCTATGTCAACATACTCGCAACCGCCATAGTAGCGCCGCCCAGGGTACCCTTCAGCGTACTTGTTGGTCAATACCGAACCTTGCGCCTCTCGCACCGCAGCGCTCACGAAGTTTTCTGAGGCGATAAGCTCGATCTTCTCTTCCTGTCGATTCTGCTCAGCCTTAATAGCCTGGTACACCTCAGGATCTACGATGCGCAGAGGTGCGTTCATGACAGAACCCCCTTCAAAATCGCTTTGTTTTCCAGAATAACACAACTCCCTATAGGCATCAAGGAACGCCGATCGGCGTCTACCGAGCTATCCAAGCCGATAAAGACCTCTTCAGGATGTTTTTTATTCTGCCGCCGTCACGTCGCCCATAGGATACGTTGGAGAGAAAGGAGCGAAGACCGTGAACAACGCGCTGTGGCTTGTAGCCGGTATGGCTCTTATGCGTCTGATCTCCGGAAGTCTTGAATTGCTCGCCGCCGTCTTGATGGTACACCAGCGCAGTCTCGAAAGGGCCTTGCTCATCAACGGCCTTCTCGGCCTTGTCGGACCCATCATATTGATACTGGTCAATGCCCTCGGTATCACAGGATTGGCCGCCCGGCTCTCACCACACAAAATGGCTCTTTTGGTAACCGGAGTTGTGTGCATACTCCTGGGAACCCGTTCCTAGTCAGCGTACCGGAAGGCCGTGAAATCCACGGACAAAAAAGAGGCGACATGAGACTGTATAGCGCCTACTGACCCGGAGTCGAGATTTCCCTTAACATGAATCCGGTTTTAGCTGTTGTCGCCCGGCACCCATAGACGGCTTCTCGCAGCCGACGCAGACTGTTTTCCATCTTCTTGAGGTTCTTGTTCTCCGCCTGTAGCATTCGGGGCCTCAAGTCCCACCGCTTCTGATAGAATCCCTATTACCGCCGTCCACGTTTGCTGAAACTGATCCGCGGCCTGCAAGTACTCACTGATGTAAGGATTCATATTGACGATCTCTTGAGATCGCTCCAAATCCTTCATCTCCGCTTCAGAGATCTCTTCGCCGGTCATGCTCTTTAGCTGCAGTCGCTCCAGCTTACCGGCAAAATCACGCAGCATGAGCTGAACCGCCGAGCGTTCGTCTATGGCGCTGCGCGCCTTTTCGAATCGCAGGAATACATCGGACCCTGCCAGCAACTGACCCAACTCTTCAGCCTTTGCTCTTATCGCTTCGTCCACAATAACTACCCCCGTTCGAAATACCCGTTCGTTATCTCCCACGAATATCCTGCGTTACCCGAATCCAACAAGCAAGACCGCGACCGGAACCCCCTCGCCGATTGCGGATGTTGTACGCATAGGATAACGCACCGCAAGCATCAGCCTTAGCACCACGCAGGCGAAAACACCCAAGGCTGCCGGGCTCACAAGCGTAAGTCAGCTGCCCAAAAGCCTCATCACCCCAGCAGCGTGATTATGTCAGGTACTATCGTCGAAACAGCAAACGGCAAGTGATCCCTCCCATGACCGCCAGAAGAAGGGTGGCGCACGCAGTCATCAATCGAAAGAAAGGACTAAAGGCCATGGTGGTGAAGGGGCCTGCCGCGGTGGCTGTAATCGGCGGCCGAAACCACATGAGAAATACAGTGAAAACGGCGGCCAGCAAGGCATGCAACAACCGCGCTTTAACGTACGCTCCCATACGCAGATCCGTAGAACTCACAATACTGGCCACCTGTCCGTGCACCGATAGACCGCTCCAACCCACGACCGCCCCCATCACCGCCAGTCGCTGTACCAGAGGGGCCGGCACCGACGCTACCATAGCCGAGCCCACGTCGAGCTCCAACAGACCGGCGATCAATCCCATACTTAAACCTTTCTCCCACCCCAAAAGAGAGAGAAACCATCCCAAAGGCACACAAAACCATCGAAGGACACCGGAGGCGTCAAGCAACCGGATAAGGGCGGCAAAAAACATGATGAAGCCGCCTACACGGGTCAATGTCTCGGTTGAATCGGCCATGGCATCCGCCAGCAGTCTACCCAAAGGTCTACCGTCTTGCTCGCGCGCTCGATGAAGCTCATGCCAGGCATGCTGTAGGTAGCCTTCTTTGTCTTCCTGTTGTCTGACAGGCTTCGCTGAGCTATCGGACTCATGTCTGCCGTAGAATCGAAAAATTACCCCCACGGCTATGGCCGACATATAGTGTGCCGCAGCCAGATGAAAGCCAACAGCCGGTAGTCCCAGCATCCCGACAGCGACAGCGCCGAGCAAGAACAAGGGGTCAGCGGTGTTGGTAAAGGCCAAGAGTCTTTCGCCCTCTACCCGAGTGCAATCCCCCGCATTGCGCAGCTTGGCCGTGATAACGGCATCCATGGGATAACCTGCAGCCAAGCCCATGCTCCAGACAAACGAACCGACTCCCGGTACGTCAAAAACCGGGCGCATGAGAGGCTCTACCAAAGCCCCCAGGAAATGGACGATCCCCAAACCTATCAAGATCTCGGAAGCCACAAAAAAAGGAAGCAGTGACGGAAGCACGATTTCACCGAAAATCTGAAGCCCTTGTAGCCCCCCTTGAATGGCCTCCTTCGGATCCCACAAAAGCAAAACACAAGCCGCTACAGTAAAAAAAGCGCCTAACCGATCGCTCCAGGCCAAACTTCTTTTTCTTGTCATGGAAGAGCGTCACCTCCGCCCTCATTATTAGTACGAGAGCCAAAGGTGCTCTTATGACACGCAGAAAAGAAAACACCTGCCGGAAGGTTCAGCAGGTGCGTCTGTGTTGAAGATGAGGGGACCGAAACGACTGAGCTACTTCCCCTATGGAACAAACAGTGGTGGGCTTAGGTGGATTCGAACCACCGACCTCACCCTTATCAGGGGTGCGCTCTAACCACCTGAGCTACAAGCCCACAGTCCGCATTCTAACAGGCACGCGAATCAGCGTCAAGATCGATTCAAGAAAGCGTACAGGTCCCATCCGGCGGACGGGACCTGTTGGTGGAGATGATCGGGATCGAACCGATGGCCTCCGCCGTGCAAGGGCGGCGCTCTCCCAGCTGAGCTACATCCCCACAGAGCAATACAATTCTATCACGCCCGCTGTAAGTCGTCAACACTCTGGATTCACACTCGCGGCGGAGACAGTAAACCGCTGATACGTCCCAAACACATTTGCGCCACTGCCTCCCGTCTCCAAGACGAATCGACAACCCGGGAGCATCCCCTTGCGGGGACGCTCCCGGCTTATACAACCGATTCTAATCCCCGTCTTCCTGTCTGACGACATGAGCCAAAGCCACCAGACTGTCATTCTCTTCGAGCTTCATCAGACGAACTCCCTGCGTAGTGCGTCCCATCGAAGAGATGTCGGAGACACTCATGCGGATCATGATGCCCTCCATGGTAATGAACATGATCTCATCGGCTTCATCCACCACGGTAACGCCGGCTATATCCCCGTTCCGATGCGTCATCTGTAGAGTACGTACTCCCTTGCCGCCGCGTCGTATCATGCGATACTCACTCAGAGCGGTTCGTTTGCCATAGCCCGTAGTCGTAGCCACCAAGAGATCTTTGTTCGGTTCCACAACATCAAAGCCTACCACGTGATCGTCTTTTTCCAGAGTGATCCCCTTTACACCGCGCGTGGCGCGTCCCATGGGTCGCACATCATCCTCGCTGAAGCGAATGGCCTGACCCTTCGTGGTCACCAAGATGACCTCACAGTTGCCGTCAGTAAGCGCTACATCAACCAACTCATCGTCTTCAGCCAGGTTTATGGCAATCAGACCCTTGAAGGTGCTGTCGTACTCGGAAAGAACCGTCTTTTTGACCAGCCCTTGACGCGTGGCCATAAACAGATAGCGACTATCGTCATAACTATCGACCATAACCGTGGCCTGTACTCTCTCATTCTTATCAAGCTCGATGAGATTGACTATGGCCGAGCCCCTGGCATTGCGGCTTGATTCAGGAATCTCGTGCCCGCGCAGACGATGGACCAGGCCGCGATTTGTGAAAAAGAGCACGTTCGTATGGGTCGAAGCCACAAAAAGATGCTCAACAAAGTCGTCTTCTCTGGTGTTGAGCGCCGTTAACCCCCGACCACCCCGCTTCTGATTGCGCCAGGAGCTCAGAGGCTGACGCTTGATATAACCGGCGTGGGTCAGTGTGATGACCACGTCTTCTTCGGCGATGAGATCTTCGATGTCGATGTCGTCGCTTTGTGCCACGATCTCGGTGCGGCGTTCGTCAACGAAGTTCCGACGGACCTCGAGGAGTTCCTTGCGGATTACGTCCATCAACTGGCTTTCATCCGCCAAGATGGCACGCAGACGAGCGATTGTCTTTTGCAGCTCATTGTACTCCTGCTCGATCTTCTCGCGCTCCAGGCCGGTCAACCGACGCAACTGCATGTCTAAGATAGCCACGGCTTGCCGCTCAGTGAAACCAAAGCGTTCCATCAATTGCGTTTTCGCTTGTTGATCATTGTCGGCGGCTCGGATGATGGCAATGATCTCATCAATGTGATCCAGAGCTATGCGATATCCTTCAAGAAGATGCGCTCGCTCTTCGGCTTTGTGGAGCTCAAACCTGGTCCGACGCGTTACAACATCCTTTTGATGTGCCAGATACTCCACCAACAGCCTGCGCAGATTCATAACCCTGGGCTCGTTGTCAACCAAAGCCAACGATATGATGCCAAAGGTGATCTGCAGCGGCGTGTGTTTGTACAGCTGGTTGATCGTCACATGCGGATTCACGTCTCGCCGCAGCTCAATGACGACCCTGATGCCTTTCCGGTCTGACTCGTCACGCAAAGCGGAGATACCTTCAATTTTCCTGTCGTTATGCAAAGCAGCGATTCGTTCAATCAGCACCGCTTTGTTGACCGTATAGGGTATCTCGGTAATCACTATTCGCTGTCTGCCGTTGCGCTCCGTCTCAATATTGACGCGTCCCCGTACTTGAATCCGGCCTCTTCCGGTGGTGTATGCCTCACGAATTCCATCGTAACCGACGACTACTCCGCCCGTTGGAAAATCGGGACCTTTGATCTTGGTCATGAGCTGCTCGACCGTTGCCTCAGGTTGCTCAATCAACATAATCAGAGCGTCGATGACCTCCCCGAGGTTATGCGGAGGTATATTCGTTGACATACCAACCGCAATGCCCATCGCCCCGTTGACCAACAGATTAGGAAACCGGCTCGGCAGCACGGTCGGTTGCTCCAGGGTCTCATCAAAGTTGGGATAGAAATCCACCGTATCCTTATCGATGTCTCTGAGCATCTCTAAGGCCAGCTTCGACATCCGACATTCGGTGTAACGCATGGCCGCCGGCGGATCCCCGTCGATGCTGCCGTAGTTGCCGTGACCGTCGACCAACATATAGCGATACGAGAAGTCCTGACCCATGCGCACCATGGCGTCGTAAATCGCGCTGTCGCCGTGGGGATGGTACTTACCCATCACTTCCCCGACAAGGCGAGCCGACTTCTTGTAGGGACGGTCGGGACGCATCCCTAATTCATAGAGCGAGTACAGAATGCGCCGTTGTACAGGCTTGAGCCCGTCACGAACATCCGGAAGCGCGCGATCAACGATCACGTTCATGGCGTAATCCAAGTATGATTGGCGCATCTCTTCTTCCAAGACCACAGGTACGACCCTGCCGATCGGGAACTCTACTGCCATGCAATCACGCTCCATCGGAATCTTGCTGGTGGGACTCTCCTGGGCCCATGCCGAAAAATATCATCTCTAAACAAAGCAAACGGTTTGCCGCCGGGCGCTTACTACACGTCCAAGTTACTCACTTGTTTGGCATACGTTTCAATAAACTCCCGCCGGGGCTCCACCTTCTCTCCCATGAGCATGGAAAAGACTTCCTCGGCAGAAGCCGCGTCATCAATCGAGACTTTTTTTATGGTCCGCGTCTCAGGATTCATGGTCGTTTCCCACAGTTGCTCATGATCCATCTCACCCAGACCCTTGTAGCGCTGGATTTCGACCCCTTGGCGGCCTATCTCCTCAAGTATCTCGTCAAGCTCTTGATCGGTGTGACAGTAACGGACCGACCCTTTCTTGGAGATCCGATACAGAGGCGGCATGGCGATGTACACCCGCTCTTCCTCCAATAGAGGCCGCATAAGCCGATAGAAGAAGGTCAACAAGAGCGTGCGAATATGCAGTCCGTCGTGGTCAGCGTCAGTCATCACAATGATACGCCCGTAACGGAGCCTCGACAGATCAAAATCATCACCGATCCCCGCACCCAAGGCAGCGATCATCGCTCTGATTTCGTTATTCGACAAAATGCGATCCAAGCGGGCTCTCTCGGTATTGAGTATCTTTCCCCGCAGCGGCATAATCGCCTGATAGCGTGGATCGCGTCCTTGCTTGGCCGTTCCCCCGGCCGAATCACCCTCGACCAGGTACAACTCAGTGTACTCCGCATCTGTCGAGGTGCAGTCGACGAGCTTGCCGGGCAAAGCACTGATATCAAGAGCGTTTTTTCGCCGTGTAAGCTCCCGCGCTTTTCTGGCCGCCTCGCGAGCCCGAGAGGCCTGAAGGGATTTTTCAACGATGCGCCGTGCCTCGGAGGGATTCTCTTCGAAGAACTGGTTCAAACCCTCGCCGACCACCGTTTCAACAGCTCCCCGGACTTCGCTGTTGCCCAGCTTCGTCTTCGTCTGTCCTTCGAACTGAGGATTATGCATCTTGATGCTCAAAACGGCGGTACAACCCTCGCGCACGTCTTCGCCCAACAAGTTCTCCTCGTTTTCCTTAAGGAGATTGTTCCTGCGCGCATAGTCGTTAATCGTTCTGGTTAGAGCGGCACGCAAGCCGCTTAGGTGAGTGCCGCCCTCCTGGGTGTTTACATTATTGACGAAAGTGAAAACGCTTTCATTGTAGCCATCATTGTACTGCAAGGCCAACTCTACCACGATGCCGTCAGCACTACTATCCATATAGATGATCGAAGGATGTAGCACCTCTTTGGTCTTGTTGAGGTGTTCCACGAAGGACTTGATGCCCCCTTCGTACTGATAGACAACCTCCTTATCAGTTCGTGCATCGTGAAATACGATCCGAACACCCTTGTTGAGAAAAGCCAGTTCGCGCAGGCGCGTCAAAATGAGCTCGGGACTGAACTCCAGAGTCTCAAATATTTCGGGATCGGGAGCAAAACGCTGAATCGTACCCTGCTTGGTACTGGTTCCGATCTCTTGAACCTCCGTGACCGGAACCCCCCGCCGGTACTCTTGACGGTAGGCCTTTCCGTTGACGTGTATCTCTGACACGAACCACTCAGCCAACGCATTCACAACTGACAAGCCCACTCCGTGAAGCCCGCCGGAGACTTTGTAGCCACTGTCAGCCGCCCCGAATTTTCCGCCGGCGTGAAGTACTGTCATTACGGTCTCCAAAGCCGATTTGCCAGTCTTGGCATGCGTATCCACAGGAATTCCGCGACCGTTGTCCCGTACCTCAAGAGAACCGTCGGTGTGCAATGTCACCCATACAGTATCAGCATAGCCATTGAGAACTTCATCAATGCTGTTATCCACCAACTCTTTAACCAGTTGGTGCAATCCTCGGCTATCCGTACTGCCGATGTACATACCGGGGCGCCTGCGTACAGCCTCAAGGCCTTCGAGCACCTGGATCTGCTCAGCTCCATAGGTTCCCTCTATGCCTTTTTCAGCCATGAGCAGAAAACCCTCCTTGTACGAATTGAACGAGAGGCCCTGACGACATAGGCAGCCCTATTGCATAGCATTACCATGAATGGCCTCATTCAGCCCACTCTTGCAGTCATGGGAAACAGGCCGGTGTGAGCCGGTAATGCCTCGGCAAAACGGAATTGTCATTGTGCTATGTCACATGGGGTCCATCAATTAAGTATATCTGTTTTGGTCCATCCCGTCCACCTGACGAAAACAGCAACAGACTTCCGGTGGTAACAGTGGCCTCCAAATGATCTCCGCATCTCACTTCGTCATCGAGCGCGACGGATCAACTCTCACAGACTGAGGATGGCCGGAAGCTACATCAGCTGAAGTGCTCGACCTAAGATTCCGGCAACTCGCCTCCCAAAGCCTTGACGAAGTTCTCCGCTCGCTTACGCAGCGTCGCCGCGGATATCGGAGTGGCATACACCCTGTGCGTCGTAACCACCCAGGCATTCACCGGCCCTTCAGCGACTCTGTTTAGGATGCCTGTCTCATTCCACTGCCGAATGGATTGTGCGTTCAAAGGGCTTTTCTCCATACTGCCTACATCAATGATTGCCACGAGATCGCGGAGGGCAATCACTACATCTCCACCGATGTGAACAAACAAAGTCCCGCCCCTTTGCACACTAGCTGAGCCTTCCGTCAACGATACGCATCACCTGGGCCTGCGACACGAACTCTTCCGGAAAGGTCTCAAGACCCGTGGCCGTGATAAACGTCTGTACCCTACCGCTTACGGTTCCCAAAAAGAAACGGCGCCTGTTTTCATCAAGCTCCGACATCACGTCATCAAGAAGCAAGACCGGATACATGCCGGTTTGTGTATGCATAAACTCAATTTCGGCCAATTTGGTAGCCAGGACACATGTTCTTTGTTGACCCTGTGATCCATAGGAGCGAACATCCTGATCGTTGATCAAGAACTCCAGATCGTCTCGCTGAGGTCCCGCCATAGTGAGACCACGCCGTATCTCAATCGGGCGCAGACGCTTCATCTCTTGGGCAAAGCGAACCCGGACGGCATCTGGACTCCCCCAGTCATCTACCTCGGAAGCCGACCCAAAAAACGGACGATAGCGTATCGTCAACCGTTCGCCGCCTTGAGTGATCCTATGATGCACCAAGCCGGCAAAATGAGCCAGATGCTTTACGGCCGCCGCTCTGCGAACCATGATTCGACATCCGCTGTCAAGAAGCTGCAGATCCCAGGCCTCAAGCAAGTCCGAGCCGGCCCGCCGCTCTGACATCTCTTTCAACAGGTTGTTGCGTTGACGTAAGATCTTCTGGTAAGTCGCTATGTCATGGCGATAAGCACGGCTGACTTGAGCGAGCTCCATGTCCAGGAATCTTCTGCGCTCACTCGGACCTCCTTTCACCAATTGGAGATCATCCGGAGAAAAGGTGACAACATTCAGGTGACCGAAAAGATCCAGATGGCGACGCAGGACACGGGCGTTGACCGTGATCTGTTTGGCCTTGTTCCTGGTCAAACGAATACGTATTTCGGATGAGTTTACCTCGCGCTCGACGGTGCAACCCAAGAAGGCCTCGTCAACGCCCCACTTGATCAACTCATCATCCTTTTGAGCGCGAAAAGAGCGTGCCGTGGCCAGATAATAAACAGACTCCAGAAGATTGGTCTTCCCCTGAGCATTGGCCCCCACTATGACGCAGAGCGGAGACGTCACCGCCAGATCGAGGTGATCATAGTTTCTGTATGAGTTCAAATTCAGGTGGCTGACGCGCAAGTGTCACTCACCTCGAACAACCGTGACCAACCGGTAGCTTTCCAATCCCTCGATCCGGACCTCATCACCTTCCACAAGTTTTCTGCCTCGGCGTACCTCGACAACTCCATTGACAAGTACGTTCCCCTCTTGGATCATCATCTTGGCCTCACCGCCCGACATCGCGGTGGCAATCTTCACAAACTGACCCAAGGTGATAGGGACACGCTCTGCAAAGACGTCTCTGATGGTTTTCACCCCACACGCACAGGCATGAGTATGTACAGGAAGTCATCATGTTTGACCGCCCGAATACTACCCTGCTTTAATCCCTGACCCAACTCCACGACAACTTCATCGGCATCAAGGGCGCGTAAAACCTCCGTCAGGAAGTACGCTTGATAGGAAGCTGTGGCGGGCACACCCTCCAGGCTCGTCGGCAACTCTTCATAGACCTCTCCTACATCAGGTTCCCTCGAACTGATGGCCAAATACTCCTCAGTGGCTGTCAGCGTCACAATGGGCGGCATGCTGTGTCGGGCGATAAGGGCCGCTCTTTCCACCGCTGCAAGAAGCGTGTTTCGCGACAGACGCAGCCGCGTAGGCTGTTCGCCGGGGAATGCCCGCCGATAGTCGGGGAAATTACCCTCAATCAAACTGGACACAATGGTCACGCCCGGTACACGAAAGACAGCCTGGTTATCCGCTATGACAAACTCTACCATACTCTCATCATCGCTAACCAACAGACGCATGAGCTCTTGCATGGTCCGGGCTGGTACAATGGCGCTTTGCTGGGACGTGCCCTGAGAATCATCGGTCGTGGCCTCTGTTGCCGATGATGCCAGCTGATACGAGCGGTAGGCCAGTCGGCTGATATCCGTGGCGATCATTCTGACCTCGTCATCAGTCACTTCAAGCAATGCTCCAGTAAGCGCAGGCCTTGATTCGTCACTGGCAGTGGCAAAGATAGTCTCACGAATCATACGCTTAAGCTCTTTTTGTGGCATACCGGAAAAGGTCCTTTCACCCACTCCGGGTAGATCGGGGAACTCCTCATGAGGCAGGGTGTGTAAGTTGTAACGGGCTAAGCCGCCCTCAATGGACACCATTGGTGCTTCGCTGACGGAAAAGGAAACCTGATCACCGTCGAGTTTCCGCACTATTTGGGTAAATACCTTTCCTTCCAGCACCATTCTGCCGGGTGTAGACACTTGCGCCGGTATGGTGCATTCCACGCCTAATTCAAGATCAGTAGCCACTAGACGAAGATGGTCATCTTCAGCCTCCAGCAAGATGCCCTTCAATACCGGCATCACATCGCGCGCGGAAACCGCTCGCTCTACGGTGCTTATTCCTTTCAGCAGGGCTTGATGCAAACATACAAACCGCATTGGATGAGAGCCTCCCGAACATATATTCTGCCCTGTTGTGCAGGTACGATCGCGACTACTACAGCTTCTGATAATCGATCTATGTCTTTTTATTAATCTTCGTCGCCGTAGTAGTAAGGGCTGTGGGCCCTGTGGAGAACCCGTCCCAAGGCCTGTTCCTATGCTGTTTTTGCCGTGTAGATTTCATGTGGGTCATTTGTTTGGGTTGTCCTCAGCATCCCCAGGTGTTGAGATCTCACCGTCTGTCCCGTTTTTATCCACATTCTTCCCACAGGCGTCGCACAGCATAAATACAGGGTTATCCCCATCTTTTCTTGGGGTTATCCACAGGTTTTACTCAGCTTCGATTTTTTCGCGTAGCTCGCGCAGGAGGGCAGCCAGATTCGTATCTGTCGCACTCTCACTTTTTATCTTCTCACAGGCATGCATCACGGTGGTGTGATCACGGCCGCCGAATTCCTCCCCTATGCGCGGCAGCGAGTTGTCCGTGAGCTCCCGAGCCAGATACATGGCGATCTGTCGAGGAAAAGCAACATGCCGACTTCGCTTCTTGGAATGCATATCGCTCACTTTGAGGTTAAAGTGCTCAGCTACGGCCTCTTGGATGGTTGAAATGGTGACAATCCGAGGTGCGGCGTTGTCAACAACATCCTTGAGCGCCTCTTGAGCGATATCAACGGTAGGTTCGCCGCCGTGGAGATCGGCAAAGGCCATGACTCGGATCAATGCTCCCTCAAGTTCACGGATGTTCGAGCGTATGTGCTTCGCAATAAAGGCCAGCACTTCACTGGGCGGAGAGAACTTCTCCGCCAGTGCTTTTTGACGCAGAATGGCGATGCGCGTTTCAAGATCAGGCGGCTGGATGTCTGCCGTAAGCCCCCATTCGAAGCGGGAACGCAGACGGTCTTCAAGAGTGGGTATCTCTCGTGGCGGACGGTCACTGGAGATCACAAGTTGCTTTCCCGCTTCGTACAGTGCATTAAAGGTATGGAAGATCTCCTCTTGTGTCTGTTCTTTACCGGCAACGAATTGAATATCGTCGATTAAAAGAATGTCCGCTTGACGATATAGACTGCGAAAATGTGCCGTGGATTTTCTCATGATTGAGTTGATGAGTTCGTTGGTAAACCGCTCAGATGTTACGTACACAACGTGTAATTTCGGATGACGCTCGGCGGCATAGTGGGCGATGGCGTGCATGAGGTGTGTCTTACCCAGACCTACACCGCCATAGAGAAAAAGCGGGTTGTAGCCGGCACCGGGTTCTTCGGCCACCGCTCGCGCCCCGGCATGCGCAAACCTGTTACTTGCTCCCACTACGAAAGTGTCAAAGGTGTAGCGCGGATGCAATAGACCCCCGGAAAGCTTTGCGGTGCGGCCGCCTTTGTTTGCTTCTGAAGCCGGGGCTTGAAAGGACAGCCTTTGTTGACCGGGGATTTCCCGCTGTTTCACTGGTTGTGGGCGGCCTTCTTTACCTGATCCGTTTCCCGGTTTGCTCTGTGCGTCATCAGCCACCGCGAGGATGAGGCGTAGGGACCGGCCGGTGACTGTGTGCAAAAAGTGTTCGAGATCAGGCAACAGACGGGCATCCAGCCAGTCTCGGGCAAACTGTGAAGGCACACCTACAATCAGGGAATCCTCTCTGACCTCGATAGGCTGTGTGCCCTCAAGAAGATAATCGTAATTCGGATTGTCCAGTTCGTTGCGGACTCTGTCACGCACTTGGGACCATATGTT
Organism: Limnochordia bacterium; assembly: GCA_050945315.1. Taxonomy (GTDB): domain Bacteria; phylum Bacillota; class Limnochordia; order DTU080; family DTU080; genus DTU080. Next base: position 21,289 of record JBMNSS010000022.1, read on the forward strand.
AACGGCATTACGGGTAACCATAGAGAATTGGCCAGCCTAAGCCCGGGATGGCCATCCTCCCTTCTTGATGGGAAACTGGACATCCACAGAATGCGCGTTTGCTTGCCGATAAACGCCCGGGTGTCCAGTAGCAGCCTCGTATTCTACAGGGTTTTCGATATCTCCTGCCCTCTCCTCCTTCTTGACGGGCCATGGCTATACACAAAACCCACAAGTTATCCACAGGGTTTGTCCTGGTGGTTTGCCGTAAGCAGGCGGGTTTTCGAGGCTGTGGAACAATCGGGTTTCCACAAGTCGATGTGGATGGATTGAAGCGGGTTTTTCCGCATGACTATAGGGTCATTGGCGCAAGAGAACGCGCGCTCGCTCGTTGGTTATCCACAACTTTTCCCGAGAATCTGTGGATTATGCCGGACTGGAAGTCATTTCCTTACAGGTTATACACAGGGTTATGCACAGATTGTGGATACTGGGGATTAGGGGCTCTTTGTTGTCCGGTTGACACGGACTTGAAATGTCTGCTAACCTGCAATTACCACGGCTGGTTTCTACGCAAAATGGCGCGGAGAGTGCTGTGGATAATCTCCGCGATCAGTGAAGGGGGAAGGCTTAGTGCCTTCTGAAAAGGAATTCTCTCAGGAGATCACGCCACAAAGCGTTGATTTCTCCCGCTGGTATATCGACACCATCCGCAAGGCGGAACTGATGGATTACTCTCCCGTCAGAGGCTGCATTGTCTTTCGGCCCGACGGTTATGAGATCTGGGAGAGGATCCAGCAGGCTTTGGATAAGCGCTTCAAAGAGACAGGTCACCGAAATGCCTACTTCCCGCTTTTTATCCCCGAGAGCTTTCTCCAAAAAGAAAAAGAGCACATAGAGGGCTTTAATCCGGAGCTTCCTTGGGTGACGGAAGTCGGGGAAGAGAAGCTGGAAGAGCGCCTGGCCGTCAGACCGACGTCTGAGACCATCATCGGCCATATGTATCAGCGTTGGATTCAAAGCTATCGCGATCTGCCTGTTTTGCTCAATCAGTGGGCAAATGTGGTGCGTTGGGAGAAGCGGACGCTGCCGTTTTTGCGAACATCTGAGTTTCTGTGGCAAGAAGGGCATACTGCTCATGCTACGGAAGAAGAGGCGCGGGCGGAGACCATGCGTATGCTTGACGTCTACGAAGAGTTTGCCCGCAATGAGTTGGCTTTGCCTGTCATTAAGGGAGAAAAAACGCCCAGTGAAAGGTTTGCCGGGGCTGTAGACACCTACTCGATCGAAGCCATGATGAAAGACGGCCGGGCGTTACAGGCGGGCACGTCGCATTACCTGGGGCAGAACTTCGCCCGGGGCTTCGACATTCAGTTCCTGGACAGTGACAATGAGCTGAAGTATGTCCATACCACCTCTTGGGGAGTCTCAACCCGCCTCATTGGCGCGGTGGTTATGGCCCACGGCGATGACAGAGGTCTGAAGTTGCCGCCGCGTTTGGCACCGTATCAGGTGGTCTGTATACCGGTAGGGCCGCTGAAGACCCGAGCAACGGTAATGGAGCGTTTCGACAAGCTCTTTGGCTCTTTGAAAGAGGCCGGTTTGCGGGTTAAGGCAGATACACGGGAAGAATTCAGCCCCGGTTGGAAGTTCAACGAGTACGAGCTGCGGGGCGTACCCTTGCGTGTGGAGTTGGGGCCGCGTGACGTGGCCAACAATCAAGTGGTGGTTGTGCGACGCGATACGGGTGAGAAGTTGACGTTGTCTCAGGATGGCTTAGCGAGGAGTATTGAGTCATTACTTGAGGATGTTCAAGCACGGATGTTTTCAGAGGCATCGCAGTTCATGCGTGATAACTCGCACTTGGCTGCGACTTTGGCGGAGCTGGAGGAGATCATCTCCGTTTCGGGCGGATTTGTCTTGGCCGGCTGGTGCGGTCGAGATGAATGCGAGCAAGTCATCAAGGAGAAAACCAAGGCGACGGCTCGCAATATCCCGTTTGATCCTCCGAAAAAGATGGAGCGTTGTGCAGTGTGCGCTGATGCCGCTGAGCATTCCGTTTGGTACGCCCGCTCTTACTGAGAGGCTATCGTTGCAGAGTGCGTTATTGCCTCATTACCCATGACTGGGCTATAATCGGTAGGACGCGTCGACAAGCATGTGCGTTAATGGATCTATTTGTGTAGGGGGTCGATCGAGTGAAGCGCACGTATCAACCTAGCAGACGAAGAAGATTGCGCCGACACGGGTTTCGCCAGAGAATGAGTACACCCGGGGGTCGTGCCGTACTGGCACGCCGGCGGGCCAAGGG
>JBMNSS010000023.1:0-23479 GCA_050945315.1 Limnochordia bacterium
AGCCAGTGCCCTGTCTTCCGGCATTCCCGCCTTGACAACCAGTGCGCCCACAATCGGCAATTGCTCTATGGGTACTACGGGATGATCCGTGGTCAATGCCACGAGCACGCCCGCTTCATCCAGAATCCTGGGAGTGGCGAAGCTCTTATCTTTTACCTCCACTTTTGATCGTGAACTCATGGTGGGCCCGATAATGGCAGGCACCTGTCTTTCAGCCAGGTAATCCGCTATCTTATGCCCCTCCGTGCAGTGCTCGATAACGATGCGCACGCCATACTCCTCGGCAATCCGTATGGCCGTCACGATGTCATCGGCCCGGTGCGCATGCGCCCGCAGCGGAATCTCGCCGCGAATAACCGGCAACAGCGCCTCAAGCTTGAGATCCGTTTCGCAGAAATCACCCTTTTCAGCGGCCCGGGCTTTCTTCGTCTCGTAATCCCGGGCTTTGGTCAGCCATTCCCGCAGCAATGCGGCGGTGGCCATACGCGTCGACGGCGCCTTGTCTTTGCCCCGATAGACACGCTTGGGGTTCTCCCCTAAGGCGATCTTCATACCCACCCTGTCTGCGACAAGCATCTCCTCAACGATGTTTCCCCGAGTATGAACGACGGCTGCCGAACCACCGATAACGTTGGCACTCCCGGGGACCACACACACAGCGGTCACTCCGCCCTGCAAAGCATCCTGTACTCCCATCTCATGCGGATTGATGCCGTCAATGACTCGCATATCCGGGGCGGCAGGAGAGGTGCTCTCGTTATAGTCGGCTCCTTCCCAGCCAATGCCTTGTTCGTGGACTCCGAGATGTGAATGAGGGTCAATGATCCCGGGTATAAGTACGCCGCCTTCTCCGTCCACGATCGTGACTCGACCGGCGGATAGTGCGGCATCAACCTGCGGCCCCAGACTGTCCGGCTTACCGACTGCAATGATCCTGCCGTCTTCCCAGGCGACGGCGCCGTCAACGATGGGTTCAGAAGTAACGGGATGGACTGTAACATTCTTGACTAGAATCACAGTAACCACCTGCCCTATCAAAGGAACTGCGGCAAGAATGCCTTTTGTTCTTACTGAGTCGTACTACTCCATTGGCGGACAAGTAACCTCCTTGCGCGGCATCAAGGTTTATGGAGGAGGTCAAACCGCTGTAGCGGAAACATGTATAGAGCATTCTGCGCGGCCGTTCGTTATTTGACCTGATCGCCCGTCTCCGGCCTCCGTGGTCTCTGAGGGCGATCATGGAGCCCAACCGCCCAAGTTCTTCGAAACCCACGCTATGGGCGAATGTGTGGGCACTTCGAGACGCTTCATTGGTTTTGGGGCTCTGCGATCGTTGATCAGTCAAGGCAAAGCGCAGTGCTGCCCGAAAAAACGCTTGGAAAGACTTTCAAGGAGACGATCACTGTAAGACATGTAGCACCCTGACAGCTGCGCAGGCGTGAGCATGAGTGTTTAAGCACACTCGTGCCATCCTGCCAAACGACGCTAAGTGTTCGAAGAAAGACATCGCCGTCGATCATCCGGCACCCAAGCTCCGGATTTACGCCGGTTCTCTGCGGCGGGGTCGCACCATCCATGGTGCCTGGAGGAGGCCATCTGCCATGAACAGCCACAGAAATGCTCAGTTCACCATGCTTGTCTGTCTGCTTTTGCTCCTTGTGCCCATATCATTCACCCTGGCTCAGACGACGACGGAGAATAACACACGGGTACAGGTGGGACGAGACATCGTAATACCTGCAGACACGCTCACCAAGGGCGATGTCGTGGCAGTCTTGGGAGACGTCGATGTCTTGGGCGAAGTAACCGGCGATGTGGTCGCCGTGGGTGGCAGTATCGACATCGACGGTCTCGTCAAAGGCGATGTAGTCAGTGTCGGCGGTACGGTCCGTCTGGGCGACGATGCCGTAGTGGAAGGACAAGTGACGGCCATCGGCGGAGGCGTTAACCAAGAGCCCTCCTCCAGCGTCTTGGGCGGCATACACAGCATCAACATCGGGAACCTATCCATACGACCGCGTCTTCGTCCCAATCTGAGTCTCTTGCGGTGGAGATCACCGCAAGCCGCTTTCGGATACTCCCTCTATGTGTTGGGGCTCTACGCCTTGTCCTTGCTCGTCTTGGCTCTCACTCCCTCGCAGGTGGCAAATGTGGCCAATGCCATCGACACTCAGTGGCGCCGTGCCCTTCTGCTGGGTCTGGTAACCCTATTGCTGATCGGCCCAGTCACGCTTGCCGTAGTCATTACCGTCATCGGTATTCCCTTGGTACCGATCATATGGCTCGCTTTCGTTGTTGCCAAGATACTGGGCTACGTCGCTTTTGTCTCTTATTTGGGCAGAAGGGTAGGAGGCAGCGACCGGGCCCTCCATCATCTGGCCGAACTGGCTATCGGCGTGGTTGTTCTGGCCCTGGTACGCTACGTACCGGTTTTGGGCCCCGTGACCAGCTTCTTTGTAAACGCCATCACCGTCGGAGCGGTTCTCGACACCAGATTCGGAACCAACCGCCCCTGGATGCCACCGCGTCAGACGAGGTGAGCCCGGTGAGGCAGTGGAGACACAGACTCCAAAGGCTTGATCTGCGAGCCTTCCGCTTTCAGGGCGGAAGGCTCATTCACACCGGCTTTGAGCCGGACGAAGGAATTCAGGCTCTGGGACGGGATTTTGTTTCCATACGGCGTCAAGATCGTCTGTATCTGGTGCCTTACCGAGCTCTGCGTCTCGTGCGCGGTACACGTCGTGCCAGACCTCATCCGGACTGCCCCCGCTCACTACGCCAGATGATTGTACAGTGGATCGATCCTCACAGCACCATTTGGCATTATTTCATCTCCCGCCGCGGCAAGCTTCTTAGAGGTGCTGTAGTGGCGGTAACTCGCAAAGGTGTGCTGATTCGCCGACACGAACACCTTCACCTGCTGCGATGGCGGCTCTTAGGAGCCGCTGTGGAAATACTCGAATGAGAGTCTAGCACCTGTAGGCCGTCTGTTGTTTACAGACCCCCAGCTTATGTAGGCGATACGCAAGGGACATAAGGCTGTCACTTAAATGTACATGTTCCAGAACCACCGTCGGTGGTACTTCCAGACGCCGCGGGGCAAAATTCCATAGGGCCCGGACGCCATTGCTCACCAAAGTCTCCGCTACTTCCTGGGCGGCATCGGCCGGCACCGCTATGATTCCGATATCAATCTTTGAGCGCTGCAAAAAGCCGGGCAGCTCCTCAGCAGGCATAATCTCAGCACCGGCCAACGTTCTTCCCACCAAAATCGGATCGATATCAAAAATGGCCTCGATACAAAAACCGCGCTTGACAAAACCTTCATGGGCTGCAAGCGCTTGTCCCAAAGGCCCCGCTCCCACCAAGACCAATTTATGCTTGCGCGTCAGGCCCAGAATGGTAGTCAGGATGTGAAAGAGCTCGTCCACTCGATACCCATAGCTGTGATGACCAAATCTTCCGAAGTGACTCAGGTCCTGTCGCAGTTGAGAAGCAGTGACACCCATATACGCACTCAGTTTTGCTGATGAAATGTGGGTCACACCGTCCAAGAGAAGCTCATACAGCTGACGATGATACATCGGCAGCCGCTGAGCAACTCGGATCGGTATAGTCGTATGCTGTCTGATCTCGGGCATTTCGTCGCGTCTTGTGTCGCCCCCGCTCATCCTACTCAACCTCCTCGATCAAAGCAGCTCACTTCGTTAGGCGCGGAAACCGCCGACTTGGCTGCGCAGCAGATGGCGCAGATCCTCAAGTGTCCCCGTATAGTCCGGATTAAGATCATGGTGCGCGGGAACCAAGGAAGCGTCCAGCTGCAACAGCTCTGCATCGGCTGCATCAGCCGTCGTGATCCGTTCCACCTCCTCTTCTTCCTCAGAAACCGCCGGACGCTCACCCGTCACCAAGAATGCCTGCATACCAACGAGCTTGGCAGACAGGTCATTGGCCGGATCATTGCCCACCATCAGACACTTATCGGTTTCCAGGTTCAAATGCCTGGCGATCTCTAGATAGTAGCCGGGCTGAGGTTTGCTGTAGTGCATGTTCTCAAGGCCGGTCACCAAGTCCCAGGCGATGTCTTCGAGTCCGCCCCAGGCCAGACGATGCCCGATGGCTTCGAGCGGAAAAACCGGATTAGTGGCCAAGACCACCCGCAAACCCAGATCAAGGGCCTCTCGTAGCGCCTCTCGCGCCCCGCGTGCCGGGCGCGCGAAACGCCCTAACCGGGCGTATTCCTCCCTGTAATATTCCTCAAAGACAGACATGTCCGCAGGTAAACCCAATGATGAGAAAAAATGCTCGGCAAAACGATCAATGGCCAGTTGTCGGCCATCGTCGGCGGCCATGATATGCAGAGTCGAATCCACGATCTGCCTTCGCACAGTCTCCGAAGACAACTGCGGCGGAAAGCGCTTCGTCACATCCTCAAAATATGCGTTCATGAGCCTGACGTTATCCGCGATGATCAACGTGTCATCCAGATCGAAAAGAACCGCGTGCCACATGAAAGATTAAGCCCCCAATAAACCTGAAGCCGTTCTTTACGCAACCCCTTTGATATCGTCATTCGACTGAACCGACTCAGGTCCTTGCCTCAGTGGACAACACGATGCTTTTGGGGAGGTATTTCTGTCGGGACGGCGCATGTATAACGTGCGCCGGCTACTGAAAGGCCGTTTGGCGTAGGATTTATGTCCGGGAGGTAGATGCTGGTGACACAGGCGTTTTCGCTCATCGGAAGCCTGCCCAAGGTGGGCATCCGCCCGACCATTGACGGACGCAGACAAGGTGTACGGGAGTCCCTCGAAGCTAAGACCATGGGGATGGCTCATGCGGTGGCTCGGCTAATCTCCGATACACTGCGCTACCCGGACGGATCTCCGGTGCAATGTGTCATTGCCGACACGTGCATTGGCGGTGTGGCTGAAGCCGCCCTATGTGAGGAGAAGTTTCAGCGCACGGGAGTGGGGCTATCGATCACCGTGACGCCCTGCTGGTGTTACGGTACGGAGACCATTGACATGGACCCGCTACGCCCCAAAGCCATATGGGGCTTCAACGGTACCGAGCGGCCGGGCGCAGTCTATCTGGCCGCAGCCCTGGCGGCTCACAATCAAAAAGGTCTGCCGGCCTTTTCCATTTACGGTCGCGAAGTCCAAGATGCCGACGATTCCACCATTCCTGACGACGCAGCAGACAAAATCCTGCTCTTTGCAAAGGCCGGACTGGCCGCGGCGATCATGCGCGGAAAATCCTATCTTTCCATCGGCAGTGTCTCCATGGGAATCGCCGGCTCGATGGTCAATGACAGCTTTTTTGGCGACTATCTCGGCATGCGCAATGAGTACGTGGACATGACTGAGATAAAAAGGCGGCTGGATCGCGGGATTTACGACCCGCAAGAGTATGAAGAGGCCCTTACCTGGGTCAAGCACTACTGTAAAGAGGGGCCGGACCGCAACTCTGAGACCTCCCGCCGGACACCTGAGCAGAAGGACAAAGACTGGGAGACCTGCGTGAAAATGGCCCTGATTGCCCGCGATCTGATGATCGGCAATCCTCGCCTCGCCGAACTCGGTTTTGTAGAAGAGAGCATGGGTCACAACGCTCTCGCTGCCGGTTTCCAGGGACAGCGTCAGTGGACCGACCACCTGCCTAACGGCGACTTCATGGAGGCCATTTTGAACTCCTCTTTTGACTGGAACGGCATACGCAGCCCATTCATCTTGGCCACTGAAAACGACTCTCTTAACGGAGCGGCCATGTTATTCGGTTACCTGTTGACCAACACCGCTCAAGTCTTCTGCGACGTGCGGACCTACTGGAGTCCCCAGGCCATAGAACGCGTCACCGGCGAACGTCTCAGCGGTCCGGCCGCCGAAGGTCTTATCCACCTCTGCAATTCCGGAGCCGCCGCTCTCGACGGTACCGGGGAACAACAACGCGACGGCCAACCAGCCATAAAGCCGTTTTGGGAGATTACCGAACAAGAGGTTGAAGCCTGCCTGAAGGCAACACTGTGGGGCCCCGCCGTGACTGAGTACTTCCGCGGGGGTGGTTTCAGTTCCACATTCACAACTCGAGGCGGTATGCCCATGACCATGTCCCGGATAAACATGGTCAAAGGTCTCGGACCGGTCCTGCAGATCGCGGAAGGGTACAGTGTCGAGTTGTCCCGGCAGGTTCATGAAACCATTACCAAACGCACGGATCCCAGCTGGCCGACCACTTGGTTTGTCCCCCGACTGAACGGAACCCACGCTTTTCGCGACGTCTACTCCGTTATGAGCAACTGGGGCGCCAACCATTGCTCGCTCTCTTACGGGCACATCGGTCGGGAACTCATCACCTTGGCCTCCGTACTGCGCATCCCCGTATGCATGCACAATGTCGATAACAATGCCATTTTTCGACCGTCCGCCTGGGCAGCGTTCGGCACTGCCGATCCGGAAGGAGCGGACTATCGGGCCTGCGCCGCCTTCGGGTCTCTCTATGGATGAAGTCAGAGATTACATCCTGAAATCTGTACATCAAAATCTCTATATCTGAAGAAGGAATACCTGGATGCGTGACTAACAATATGTTGTGAAGTAAAACATTGAGAGGAGCTTTGGACGATGAAACGCTTAGTTGCAACAGTAGGTCTCGCACTGTGCCTGGTTCTCGCTTTGGGTGCCTTCGCCGCAGCCAACCTCGAGCTGGTGATACCCAAAGTAACGATGTCCCCGACGATTGACGGTAAGTTGAGCGATCCGGCTTGGCTCCAAGCCAGCATCAAAGGCGGCAAGACTGTTGTAGACCTCGACAACAATGGGACTATCCTTACTGGTTATCCTCGCGTCGCTTATGTCTGCTATGATGACAAAGCCCTTTACGTCGCGGTTACCATCTTTGCGCCTGATGTAGACAAGCTCATGACCACAGCCGGCAGTGTTTGGTCCAACGATGAAGTCGAGATCTTCCTCGATCCGGCCAAGAAGGGTGTCTCCTATCAGTGGGGGATCGACGCCGGTGGCGTTCTCGATAGCACCCATGGACCCGGTGAGCTCAAGCATGCTGTTACCAAGTCCGGTATCAAGTGGATCGTAGAGACCGCCATTCCTTGGGATGTTATCGGCACCACTCCAAAAGCCGGTGACAAGTGGGGCTTCAACATCTGCGGTCGTCAGATTGCTACCGGTGCGCAGTGGCTGTGCTGGAACTGCACGTTCGGCGGCTTCCAGAGACCCGCAGCATTCGGTAACATTGTTTTTGGTGACTAATTCGTACAATTCTTTGATTGACGGGCAGGAAGAACCCGTCACGTAGGAGAACTCGTTGTCTTACAGTTCAGCATTATGAAAGGAGCGCATCGTAATGAAGAAGTTCACCGTGTGGACACTCGTCCTGGCGTTGACTCTGGTTCTGGGCGCTATAGCCTCCGCTGCCACGCCCAATCTCGAACTGGTCATTCCGAAAGCGAAAACGGCTCCGAAAATTGACGGCAAGTTGAACGACGCTGCGTGGCTCCAGGCCAGCATCAAAGGCGGGAAGGTCGTTGTCGACGTCGATAACACGGGTTCCTGGATCGTGGAGTATCCTCGGATCGGTTACCTGACCTACGACGATAAGGCTCTCTATATCGCGTTTGTGATCTTCGCCCCCGATGTCAACAAGCTGGAGACCAGCCAGTCCAACTGGTGGCAGAACGATGAAGTCGAGATCTTCCTCGATCCCAACCGTAAGGGCATCCACACCCAGTTTGGTGTCACGGCCAGCGGCTACAAGAACCTCGATTCATTCGAGGCGGCCATCGACAAATCCGGCATTCGCTGGGCAGTCGAAATAGCCATCCCCTGGGGCGCAGTGAACGCCACAGCACCCAAAGTCGGGGATAAGTGGGGTCTCAACCTCACGGGTCACCAGATCGCTGCTGGTGAGTCTTGGGTAGCGTGGAACACCACCTACGGTGCCTTCGCCAACACCGCCAAGTTCGGCGTAGTTACCTTCGGTGACTAAGAACTAGCACAAGAAAGTCAGGCTTACAGCCTTCCAAACGGACACCCCGGCCGAATGCCCGGGGTGTCCGACTTTTTGTTCGAAGATCGGTTTGCGTCACTTGCGCAGATCCTCATGCCGAGGGCCACAACAACTCCAACTCAGGCAACGGCGCCCTTTGCGGATGCAGCCGCCCATAGATCCAACGGCTCTCCGGTGTGTACATAGCCCACACACTGTCGTCAAGGATCTCCAGGCAGCCTTCGATCCCCAGAGAAAAATATGTATCGGCTTTGAAGACCTTTCCCCAACGTTGAGCCAGACGGCCGAACACACCGTTGATGGCCCCCGGGGAATGTCCGAATGCCACTCGAGCCAGATCGAATTCGGCCAACAATCGGTCAACTGCAGCTTCGCCCCCATTCATCCAACCTCGGGTCGACACCGGGCTTTCCGGTCTCCCATACGGTGCCAACAGACAATGATCCCATTTTCGTGCCTGTAGAAGAGCGGTGAAAGCCTCGTTCAGTTGATCAATCCCCCCAAGAAAACCGCTGGGCGGACCACCGTGGAAGAATCCCCACCGGCCAATTCTCTTGGCTGCCGGCAGTGCCTCCAACCAGGCCAGTGTGCCGTCCCGCTCCAGTACCTTGCGAAACAGTCTAATGCCCGCCAGCGTTGTCTCCTTGGCAATAGCATTGCATTTGGCAACGTACTCCGGTGGATACTCAACACTGCCCGAGGCAATGCAACTATGCAGGAAGCTGCGTTGGATCTGTGGTGTAGTCAGCCGCGGGATGTTCTCTTTCGCCAGAAATCGTCCCAGAACCGGATCCTCATCGGCCCAACTCCACACCGTCTCCCACTGCAGGTCGGCTTCTTCTCCTGCCAGCGCTCGCAGCAACAGCAACTCGTGGTTGCCCATCAGAGCGATGACGTTCGGCCCGGCCTGTCCCTGCAAGGATCGTACAAGCTTGACAGCACCGCAGGAAGCAGCCCCTTCGTCCACCATGTCGCCGCACAAAAGCAATTGCACATCAGCCCCCGCCTGCCATTGTTGCCGTTCGTCGATCAGACCGGTCATCCGCAAAACCCGACACAACCCCGCCAGGCAGCCGTGCACATCCCCGACCACCACGATTCGCCGCCGAGATTGCTCGCGCCGACGATGATAACAAGACCTCAGTGCTGAGGTGCCCATGATCAACCTCGCCTCCCGCCGTAACCGGCGACCAAAGAGTATACGGACACAGAGAGTGAAAAAAGCCCGCTGCTCCGATTGAGCGGCGAGCTTTGCCAGGGTTGCCTACGCTTGGATTCTGAGCCCTTGTCCGGCCCGGATGTCGTAGTCGGAAAGTCTGTTCCACTTCACCAACTGTTCAACGGTTACCTCATAGTCGTTGGCTATGCTCCACAGGCTCTCACCGGTCCGCACGATGTGCACGCCCTTCGTGGCGACGGGTACCGGCAGCACAACGGGCCCGTTCACGCGGATTTTTTGCCCGATATGCAACTCGTTGGGGTTCAAACCGGGGTTCAGCTTCAGCAGCGTTTCGATGGTCGTGTGAAAACGCTGAGCCAACGCCCACAGAGTGTCTCCGGTTCTCACCGTATAGACATCGTTGGTTTCTTTCTCTTTCTTCTTGTTCTCCTGCTGGCCGGTTTCCCGTTTCTTGGACGGTTTCGAGGTCACTACCGGAGCCTTGTTGATCGTTGTCCAGCGGTTCACCCACACCGTGCCGTGCTGGTTGACTACCTTGTAGTTGATCTCGCCGCCGGGAATGTCCGTGCGCGGTAGTATCACCAGGTCGAACGGGTAGTCCAGCGTCGGGGCAGTGACCCGGTCGTTTACGTCGACATGTGGATTCATCATGCCGATATCGATAAGGACGGTCTGCCCGACTATGCTCACCTGACCGATCTTCACTCGGTATCCGGTGGTCGGCATCTCGCCGAGGTAGGCGACTATGGCCACATTCTTGGCGAAATCGATCTTATCCAGTTGCGTCTTTAATTCGTCTTTCACGGGGGCGGCGACTCTTTCCAGGAAAGCCTCAGCGGTCTTTTCAGACCAGATCAGCCGATAATCTGCGCCGCGACCGCCCTTTCCTTCCCACTTCCAATTCCGAAACCGCTCATCCGTAGTGCTGATGATCAGCATGTTGCCCCGATTGCTGGCTGCGGCATAGGCCAGCAAAGAAAAACCCAGCACCAGCGAGACAATGAGAATCAACGATGAAAATTTCTTCAAATCGTAGCCCTCCTTGTCTGCATTTTAACATCCTCCGGCCGTATGCTTGGGCGTGGGTTAGTGGGAAAACGTGAATATGTCGGCATTAATGGCGTCGATGAGGAAAAGCATCAGGCTTCCTCGCCCGACCTCCGGGCACACATGCCAATGCATTCAGCGGCTATCGCCATGGCGGAGTGAACGTGGATCTTGGATGATGGCCAACTCTGTCACCAAGGACGCGACTTCGATTGGAATCAGCATTCGAAAAGCGCGTGGTCCGTGTCCTTATCCTCTCGCCGAATTGCGGGGCTTCTTGAGGACAAGATGAGGTTTGGCTCGGGAATTTGAAGCAACGTGAAGGTCTCGCGCAACTAATAATTGCCATGAGGTTTAGTCGAGGCTGCGATGATACGTGGTCAACCGGCCACTGACGCAGCTCACTCCGTTGTCCCCGGCTATCATTCGGCACCAAAAGGACAAACAGCATGTATTACCAACATCCGTGAGCAGGTTGGCTGCCATCGGCAACTTCCTTGCGAAAAGGCTCCCCACCCGGCACCTATCGGTACCGGATGGGGCTGTGTAGGACTTGTTGAGATTACTTGCCGAGTGTCGGCCTAAGAGTCACACGTTCGGTATCCACGCAGCGTTGTCATGCAACATTGTGCAGGACCACGTAGTCTTGGGGTTGCCCTTGGCCACCACCGTCACCAAACAAAGGGGGCCTCCCGGAGGTAGCCATTTATCGCGTCTTCAATCTCAGCCATGGCCTGCTTCGCTTCTTTTTCGCCGCTGGCGATGGACCTTAGGGCTCCCATATACAGAGGTTGCACGTTAGGCCAAGCCGGAGACACCAAGATCGGTACGTCCCAGAAGTATGCGCTTCCGCCCAAAATCGTGGTCTGGACACTGGCAGGGGCCAACGACAAGCGATTGCTGATCATCTCAACCCACTTGCCCGTGTAGGCGCGATGCACCAGAGGCGAGTTTCCGGATCGGAGATTGGACCAATGCATGGCTCCTTCATCGGCCGTGAAATACTTGATGAACTCCCAGGCCGCGTCCGGATTCGTGGAGGTCTTGCTGATTGCCCACCCATTTATGCCCCCCTGCATGGCTGATTGGGTTCCCCACGGCATTGGGGCAACAGCCAATCCGTACATCTGGGGATCGACGGCGAACCGACCCGGTGTCTGCCCGATAAGCATGGGCGGCTGTTCACCTTGAGGTGCGCCGACTCTTGGCGTCACACCGTGAACCAACGCCAACTCCGCCCATTTGGTGATGGCATCGACCACCTCTGGCGCGGTACCGAGGAAACTGTTAGTGAAAGGATCCACCCATCGCTGGCCCCAGATACCCATGTACAATCCACCCCACCACGACGGCGAGGCCAGTCCATAGCGATCGATCTGACCGTCGCCATTTGTATCTCGCGTCAATCTCTTGGCGATCTGGATGAAATTGTCCCATTGCAAGTCGGGATGATCCCACTGTGTCGGCAACAGATTCAAGCCGACCTCACGAAATGCGTTTGTGCTATACCATAGCACTGTGGTGGAGACTTCGTACGGAATTGAGTAGCGATCACCCGTAGGCTCATATAGCCAGTAGTTGATGACAGGATCCGGAAATGCAGAAACATCGAAGCCGTCTCGTTCGGTAAACTGATTAAGCGGCATGGAAAAGCCCAATGCCATCGATAGATAGCCTCGGGCTTGATCGACCCTGAACACATCGAAGGGCAATCCGCCCGCGATCATTGTACGTAGGCGTGTCTCAAACTCCCCCCACGTGGTTGCCAACACCTCGACCTTGATCCCCGTCTTTTTGGTGAACTCCTCCGCAGCCTGAGCCGTCCCCTTTATATTGGACGTAGCATCAATCACCACGATCGGTTGACCGGCTTGGAGAGGACCTGCCACCAGGATCAGCACAGCGATAAACGATATGAGACCGGCGAACAACGCACGCTTTTTCATCAGAGTCCATCCCTTCAGCTTGGTAGTGTACGAATGCCTTGCCGATTACCTACTGCGTATCAGAGACAACTGCGACAATGATCCATGAGCGACGGAGTGCTGAGCGGACGAGTGAGTTCCCGAGAGACAGCGTGCGAGACAGGCAATACCTGTTCTTACAGTCAATCAGAAAAGGATGCTGTTTCGCATGAGGATTATTTAGTCAAAGCATATTAAGACACCTGCTACACGTCAAGCCCAGGCTGCCCCGGAACCAGCGTGGCGGTTGGCCCAGCAACCAGCATCACAGGGATACACGTGTATTGCCGCGCCGTCAGACCCGGCAATACACGCGTCATCAATGATCAATCTTGAGCCGATCTACCGTTGGGCCCACCACTCGGCCAGATAGGCGTTGATCTGTCTTGCGATCTCCGGCAACGCCGTGGCTACGGGAACCCTTCCTGCCGCCATGTCCGCGTATATGGCATTGGCTCCGCTCAGATAAGCAGATGTGATATAAGGCGCAGCCGGATGGTCCAGGTGAAAGCGTTTTACGAAGTCCATGGACCTGACTAAAGCATTGAGATTGTGGGGCGGGGTTGGCTGATTCAGAAACGGTTTGGCCTGTCGGGTTTGTGAAGGTATAACTTGACCGAGACCGGCGATTTGCTCCATTACATCGGGTCTAAACAACCAGCAGACGAAATCCTTGGCGATCTCCGGATTCTCCGAGTCCTTGTTGATCATCCAAGACTCAAAGCCGACCCAGGCGGAATCATAGCGCACGCCGTTTTGCACCAACGCGGGGTATTCTACGACATCCCAATCGAAACGGCAGTTCAGCCTACCACTCGGCAAAAAGAAGACTCCGATCTGGTACATGACTACTTTCTGATCATAGAACATCGAAGCTGTGCTCTGCGGAGCACAGACACCATAAACGCCGTTCTTGAGGTCAATCGCAAACTGGGTGGCCTCGATGGAGGCGGGGTTGACAAAAGCAAC
The DNA here is from genome assembly GCA_050945315.1 of Limnochordia bacterium. GTDB lineage: Bacteria > Bacillota > Limnochordia > DTU080 > DTU080 > DTU080. Next base: position 13,186 of record JBMNSS010000023.1, read on the forward strand.
TTGTCTCAAATCGTCGGAGTAGAAGTCTCCCGCCTGCGTCCAGGTGTGATGAAAACCCGGAAACGGGGTGATGGCCCAGACGTCAGGGGTCCCGTCACCATCGGTATCTTTGGTGAGCCGCCGCCCCAGCGTCACGATATCCTCCAGAACCCAGGTACTGGTGGGGAAGGGCACACCTGCCGCGCTGAACAGATCTCTGTTGTAGGCCAGGGCGTTGGGGTTGACTCCATACGGAAGGGCAATTAGCTTTCCCTCCCAGCGAAAGGGCCTAAGAACCGCTGGATGGATGGAGGCCACGTTCCTATCTTTGACCAGCAGATCATCAAGAGGTAACAGCAGGTCAGCAAAAGACCACAAAGCACCACCTATCCACATGACATCGGCCCCCGCTCCCCCGGCGATCCAGGTGAGCAATGTCTGCGCATAATTCCCGGCGGGATAGACATGCTCAATCTCCACGTCCGGATTGGCCGCCATATATCCGTTGGCCACCTTGTTGAACAGCTCCATGCGATCCGCTTGTCCACAGCACGTTGTCCACACGATCTTGGTCTTCTGAGCTACGACAGGACCGGTCACACACAGCAATGCGAGCAGCATCGACAAGAAGAGAGAAAACCGTTTTCGCACCTGGAATACCTCCTTGTCACGGGTTCAATATGAGAACGATTCGCCGCCATCAAAGAGGTATCCTATAGCGAATTGGTTCTTTTAGGACGATGGTGTAAATTGCGGAATCGAGGCGGGAAAGACTGTCCCCTTCCCGGCAACGTTTGAGTTGACGGGACCTACCGCCGATCCAAGAAGACGGCTCAGTGCCCATCCATCGAGACCCTACACCATCGTCTCACAGCGATTCAAAAGCCCTCCGATAGGAATCCTGAACAAAGCATCTCCAACAAATCTCGCCACCGTAAACGGAGACCGTCTACTCACCAAGATAGGCCTTGATGCGTTCAATGGCTGCCTTTTCGGCTGCTTTCGCCTTCCTAAGGAGCCCCGCAGCTTCCCTCAGTTCACCCGATGATCTTGGTCCGTCCTTGGAGAGTATCCTCCAAATATCGGTGAGGTGCCCAACGACCTCAGTATAGGCGTGGGACGCGCTCTGCAATTGCTTGTCATCGCCCAGTATGCCTGCGACCAGGCCCATGTAACGTCTGGCGTAGTACCTCGCAGCCAGATATGTTCCGGAATAGTAGCTGAGCATCCTCTGTTCACCGCCCTGAGCAAGCTTTTCCAGAGCAGCTGCCCACGTCTCATACGCCGCCAGGCCGTCCTGGTATGCCGGTCGATCCAGCCACTCGCCTTGTTCTGCATGTTTGACTGCCGTTCTCAGGGAGTTCACCGCTGCTTGCCGTCGGTCCGCGTTGCTTGGACCTTTAATGATCGTGACCGACATGATCGGAATGTCTCGTCTCCCAAGCTGTGCGTACTTGAGCTGTGCAGGTTTCCCAAGGACGCTGATCGCAGAATACTCCTCAACCTCATCGTCATAGCCGATGATGCCCCCCCACTCCGGGACGTCAATATCCCAGCAGACAGGGACCCTCCCTGCTTGGAGCGCCTTCACGATGGCATCGTGCGCGGCCTCTTGCCTTTCCCTGGTGACTCCCACTTCGTGCCACAAACGGCTGTAATAGTCGCAGTTCCAACCGGCGTTCTTGACACCCTCCGACAAGAGGGACCAATCGAACACGCTCGTCGCGCTGGGGCACAGCTCGTGGTGGATCCAGATCCGAAAGGCTATGCCGGACGCGCCCGCTAGCCACACCGGATCGACTTGTCCCTCTTGGGCTTGGATGGCGGTTAGTACTGCCTTCGTATAGGAATGCAGGTAACCGGTCGGTATTGAGTCCTCTGCAGCCGCATCATGATGCCATATGACGCTATCGAGGCGGACCTTGGGCATTCTCTTCATCATCTCTCTCCTCTCTGCGCGGGCTGTACCGCGATCTATCAACTCCGCAAACGAGAACTCCGTCGTGCACTTATGCCCGGAACACTCCTGCGTAGCCGTCACGAACCCTCATCCCAGAGAAGCTTCAGAAAACTGCAGACATGGAGAGATCGCGGGTGATAGCGATTTATACAACGTGCCCTTATCGAACCCTTGAAATCACACCCTTGCTCGAATGAAAACCCAGGGCCCGTGCCGCACGATAGGGCTTCCAATAGGTTGACGCTTAATCAAGTTGCAACTCAGCGAACAGCGGATCGACTGGGACAAGCACACCGAAGACTATGCGACGGATACCGTGAAATGCGTGAGCATCACCGCCACCGATGAGAACGGAAAGACTCGCTCTCGTCAGAAGTCAACCGCAACCATGCAGGCAACCAGGACCAAATAGACCTCCGCAGTCGATGAGGAAGCCCGTTGATGAAGATCTCGATGTTCCACTTGAGTCGCGAACGATTGATGACCGCTGTAGCGGCCACCCATATGAGATAGAGCTTAAACTCAGGAAGTCTGTGAGCAAACGCCGCGACAGGCATGGCCAGATGCAGCGGCAACATAAAGACCAGTATTACCGTATCGACTGGTCGGATGGCATACATGGTAAGGCACACGCCCAGCCACGCTGCAATAAGGGTCCCCGGCACATAGCCGAGTCGTGCGAGGGCGATGACCACACCCAATGCCAGCGCAGAGTCAATCAGGATATCGTGTTCTCCAAGCCAATGAGGGCGGCAATTGCGATTGGCGGGCAATCCGACCGTCGACAGCGTCCGTGATCCACAGGAGCAGGCTGTATCGAACCAACTTTCCAAGAGCGTCCACTGTCTCTTCCCAGGGCATCGATGCCAGGAGAATGGCTCCAAGGAGACGGGAGAGCGTTAGCAGGTCGGCCAGGCCTCTGGCCCACCGCACGGGCATAGCGTGCGTCCGAGACACTCTGTAATCCCCATTTTCTCCAGAGCACTCGCTCATGGGCTCTCACCCCACAGTTCGATACGGTGACTTTTTCCGACGTTCCAAGGGGCTCCATTCATACTATTAGTAGGTAGTAGGTGCGTTTCAGTGGTTTGCCTCCATCCGCGAACAAATCTACCGGAGGAGCACGGCTGACGCGATCAGTCTGAGCCGGGCCCGTCGTTTCCGTGATCATCTCACACCCCTTCAGGTGGGCTTGGTCCGATCACCCAGTAGAACAAAACACCTTGAGAATCGCTTCCCGTACAGGTTTTTCTCTCTTAAACATTGAAGAAATAATGGGTTGGGTCGATAGTGTAATCGAAACAGCGCGCTGTGATGACTGGTTGGAAGTCGTCATCGCCCTGGGAGCTCGGATCTTCTATGCAGATACTGTTGTTAGCGCGATCTTTCCCGACGAACGACTCACAATAATCGAACCCACGATTCGCTGTGGCAAGCCATTTCGGCGAACCCTTGGATGACAAGCGGACGTGTCGGATCAGCTTCGCCGTTCCTAGCATCCGGGCCGATGAACTGACTGCATCGCGCCCTGGCGCCCGGACTGAGAGCAATCGGCGACGGATGAGCAACCGTGGGACAAGCGCCGCCTACGTATACGTATATGTATATGTATTGGTCGAACCGTCGTAGAAAACCATCGACGTGTCTCACGACCGAAGAGCAGATATTACGATGAAGAACAGTGCGTGGAGAGACGCCGCTTCTGGCCACCCTCCATCGTGAAATACGTGACCGTGCCACGGGATCGTCTATCTGATCGCGCTCAACCACAAACCCGCGTTCTGGCTACGGCTCAAGCGAGCGATGTCCGACTTCGAACACTAAAACACTGCTTGACCCAACACGACGGGAGGTACAAAGTCACGCCAACCGCACAAGACAGTTGGAGCAAAGGAGATGTGCTATGACTGGCAAAAAAGCCTCAACTCGATGCCGACACACTCTGATACTCAGCGCATTACTCTCGCTCTTGGTCAGCTTTGCGAGCGGAGCGACGTTTGTCGACAACGACTTGGTCGAAGTACAGGTCCTGAGCGTCAATGACTTCCATGGCAGCCTACTCCCCTCGGGTACAACCGGCGGGGCGGCATATTTGACTACATACCTGCGTCAACGCGAGGCGGAAAATCCACACACACTGATTGTCCACGCCGGAGACATGGTCGGAGCCAGCCCGGTTGTATCCTCCCTGTTGCAGGATGAACCGACGATTGAGGTCCTGCAACTCATAGGATTCGACCTAGGAGTACCGGGCAACCACGAGTTCGACGAAGGGCTGGCGGAACTGCAGCGCTTGATCCATGGCGGTCGGCATGAGGCCACCTCGTACTTCGTGGGCATGGGCTTTCCCTTAGTACTGGCCAACGTGGTGGACGAACAGACCGGTGATCCGATCCTGCCGCCCTATGCCATCCGGGTGGTGGGCGGTGTCCCACTGGGTTTTATCGGCATTTGCACCCTTGAGACAACCAGCGTCGTCATGCCCGGTGGGATCGCAAATCTGCGCTTCATTGACCCGGTTGAAGCCATAAACCGTTGGGTGCCGGAACTGCAAGCCAAAGGCATCGAGGCCATATTAGTGTTGGCTCACGAGGGCGGCCTGCAACTAAAAGACGGCAGCATCATCGGCCCCGTCGCCGATATTGCCCGGGCTGTCGCTGATGAAGTGGATATCATCATCAGCGGCCATACACACACCTACATCAACGGCCAAGTCAACGGAAAACTGATCGTCCAGGCCGGACTTCACGGCGCGGCCTTTGCCGATATCGATTTGGTGATAGACAAAACCGACGGTGATGTAGTGAGTGCACAGGCGGAGATCATCAAAGTGGTGACCACCGATGTGGATCCGGACCCCAGAGTTGCAGCGCTGGTGACCGGATACGAAGAGGCCGTCAAATCGCTCATAGACCGCGTGATCGCCGTCGCGGCACATGACATCACAAAAGCGCAAACCCGTGGGGGCGAGTCCGCTCTGGGCAACCTGATAGCTGACTCTCAGCGTCATGCGGCCGGCACACAGTTGGCCTTTATGAATCCGGGAGGCATCCGTACGGATCTGGCTGCAGGAGAGCTGACCTGGGGTGAGGCGTATGCCATCCAGCCCTTTGGCAACAACCTGATCACCTTTACTCTAACGGGCGATCAGGTGCGACGTGTTCTTAATCAACAGTGGCAACAACAGGGCGACCAGATCGCCCTCCGCTTCATGCAGATCTCCGGTTTCGGCTATAGTTGGGATGACACCCGCCCCATCGGCGACAAGGTGGTAGACATCTGGCTCGAAGACGGCACTCCCGTTTCTCCGACGGCTCGCTACACCGTGGTGGCTAACGAATTCATCGCCACCGGTGGGAACAACCTCACTGTGTTCACGGAGGGTCAAGACCGAGGCATCAGCTACCTGGACTTAGATGCGTTCGTCATGTATGTCCAACAGTTGGCACAGCCGTTTTCGGCCACCGTAACGGGGCGCATAAAACGTCTGAAATAGCCGTCCACGCAGACTCCGGACTCCCTACAGTCAGTGATAAGCCTCATGGCACGCCATGGAGGTATTGGACTCTCGTTACAGCATGGCCCGGCCGATGCATCATACACGGAACAAAAAGGATCGAGTAGGGATAGGGCTCTTCCCGGCCCCTCACCCTACTCGATCTTTTCGTCGGCCTCTCCTCCGCCTCAAGCGGTCACCAATTGCGAGCGGTGCAGGCCCGCATAGGTGCCGCCTTTTTTGAGCAGTTCATCGTGCGTGCCCATCTCCTGCACTTGGCCTTCCTCTATGACTATGATTCGATCAGCGTTTCGGATGGTAGAAAGCCGATGAGCAATGACCACCGTCGTCCTGCCCTCGGAAAGCTTTTCCAGTGACCGTTGTATCTGACGCTCGGTTACGTTGTCCAACGCTGACGTGGCCTCATCGAGAATGAGAACCGGGGGGTTCTTAAGGAAGATGCGTGCAATGGAGATGCGCTGTTTCTGCCCGCCAGATAGCTTCACCCCGTGTTCTCCGACGTGCGAATCGTATCCGTTGGGCAACGAGTCGATAAACTCATCTATGCTGGCCTTCCTGGCGGCTTCGATCATCTCTTCTTCGGTGGCATCGGGTCGGCCGTACATGATGTTCTCACGAACGGTGCCGCTAAAGAGAAAGACGTCCTGCTGCACAAGACCGATACTCTGACGCAACGCGTTCAGTTGAATATCTCTTATGTCAACCCCGTCAAGAAGGATCCGTCCTGAGGTCACATCATAAAAGCGCAGAAGCAGACGGGCCAAAGTGGTCTTGCCGCCTCCCGAGGAACCCACCAAGGCCACCGTTTCTCCCGGACGAATCGTGATATTAACGCCCCGGAGCACCTCCTCGCCATCCTCATACTCAAAAGAGACATTCTGGATCTCAATGTGACCTTCGACGCGGGACGGAGCGATGGCATTCGGGCGATCGACTATGGCCGACTTCTCATCCATCAGATGCACAAAACGCTCAAAGCCGGTCATCCCCAATTCATACTGCTGCACGAAGTTCGTCAGCTGCCGAATGGGCTGCAAGAAGTAGTTGACGAACATGAGATACGCCGTAAGATCAGCCAAATCGATAATCCCGTAGTTGACATACAGGCCACCGGCTCCCAGCACGACGATGTTAAACATATTAGAGATGAAATCGAGCCCGGATGAGTACTCGGCCATGCGCTGAAAAGCCCGCTCGCGCGCCAGACGAAACGACTCGTTCGCGGCGAGAAACCGGGTCTTCTCGAAATCCTCGTTGGTAAAGCTTTTCACCTCGCGTATCCCGGCCAAGCTGTTTTCCAAATCAGCATTGATCAATGCGATCTCTTCACGTTCCTGACGAAAGGCGGCGTTCATCTTCCTCCGGCGGGTCAACGCAAACCAGGCAAACACGGGCACGAAGGCAAAGACAATCAGGGTCAACTGGGCATTAATCCGTATCAAATATGAAAAAGAACCTATCAACATCAACGTGGCCAAGAAGATGTCTTCGGGTCCGTGGTGGGCCAACTCCGAGACATCGCGCAGATCATTGACAATTCGCGACATCAGATAGCCGACCGAAGTATCGTCATAGAAACTGCAATCCAACGTCTGAAGGTGATTGAACAGATCCCGACGCATGGCAAACTCCATGCGCACCCCCACCACGTGGCCCCAGTAGTTGACCACGTACTGCAGAACCAGTCGCACTAGGTAGAGGGCGACGAGAGCGATTGACCAGCGAATCATTAGATCAACCTGTTGGTTGGGAATAAACTCCTTCATGAACCGCCGAGTCATAATGGGAAAGGTCAGGCTAAGCCCGGCGATACCGGTGGCACAGACCATATCCAACAGAAACAGCTTCCATGCGTACCGATAGTAATAGACGAACTTTTTGATCTTCTCCACGGCACCACGCCTCCCATTCTGGTATTCACCTTTGGACCGTCGATCGCCTTCGCCACGTCGCGGGCAAAAGGAGAACCATCACAGTAAAGATCTCCAAACGGCCGACCAGCATCAATCCGCTCAGTAGCACTTTCGCTACCTGCGGCAGGGCCGCGTAATTTCCGTGTGGGCCCAACGGGCCAAAACCGGGACCCACGTCTCCCAACATAGCAGCCATTGACGAGAGTGCAGTCAATGGCTCCAGACCAAACGCGGCCATGGCCAGTGTTCCCAACGCAAAAAGAACCAGATATGCCGCTATGAATCCCAACGCAGCACTGACCACTCTCTCGTCGACGGCCTGTCCGTCAAGGGTAACATGGCGGATGGCGCGAGGATGAACCAGTCGCAGCAACTCCCTGTATACGTACTTCACCGCCACGATCACCCGAGCAACCTTGATACCTCCCGCCGTTGAACCGGCACTTCCGCCCACAAACATGAGCAGCAGCAAGATCAACTTAGACAACGAAGGCCAGGCAGAAAAATCGGTTGAAGAAAAGCCAGTGGTGGTCATAACCGAAGCAACCTGGAAGCTACCCAGTCGCATCGCCTCTGCCACATTGACACCCAGCTCAGCCCAAAGATCCAGACAGACCAGGAGACTGCAGATAAACAAGATACCTAGATAGACCAAGAACTCCTCGCTGCGCCAGAACCCACGCCTGGCTCCTGTTTTTAGGAATCGGTAGTGAACGGCGAAATTGGTGCCTGAAAGCACCATGAAGACGAGGATGACCACCTCCACATAGGGGCTGTTAAAGCTTTCGATGCTAAGGTTGCGACTCGAAAATCCCCCTGTACCCACGGTGCTGAAAGCGTGAACGACCGCATCAAACAATCTCATCCCGCCGATGATGAGCAAGACGGTCAAGACAGCGGTCAACCCTACGTATATCCCCCACATCACCCCGGCGGTCTGACGGATGCGCGGCCTGAGACGTTCAGAGACCAGACCCGGTGCTTCCGCGTCAAACAGGTGACGGCCGCTCACCCCGAGTCTGGGTAAGACGGCCACAGACAGGACTATAAAGCCCATACCCCCTAACCAATGTAGCAGACTCCGCCACAAGATAGTGGCCTTGGGAGCTTGTTCAACATGAGTCATGACTGTTGCCCCTGCGGTGGTTATTCCCGAAATGGCCTCGAAGACGGCGTCAACGTAGGTGGGCAGACTCCCGGAAAGCCAAAAAGGCAATCCTCCAAACAACCCTGCCAAAAGCCAACCGAACGTAACGATGGCAAAGGCTTCCTTGTGCCGGATCTCATCATCTTTGCCGCAGCAGCCCAATGCCACACCCGCAACAACGCTCACCGCGGCACCTATGGCAAAGGCCAAAGCGTCAGGTTGATGAAAGACCAGGGAGACAACCGATGGAATCAACATCGTGGCCCCGAAAATGCGCAACAACGAACCCAAGACATGACAGACTGCACGGATGTTCATGTGCGGGCCAAACCCCCAATGGCTTAGTTGCGGAGACGGGATCCCCTTGGAAGACCGGTATGCCCGCGTCCTTGAAAGACGGAGGTCACATCGTCAACTGCCTCGGGGGCGGAAAAGACGATCACTCGATCGCCCGCTTCCACAAGCGACTCGCCGCCGGGGATGGTCACATGACCCGAGCGGACAATGGCTCCGACGAGCGCCTTCTTGGGAAAGTCAACCTCGCGCAACCTGCGACCGGCCATCCGGCAGCCCTCGGCGACCGAAAACTCCAACGTCTCGGCACCGCTTTGAAGGAGAGCCATGGAGATAATCTCGGATTGTCTGACCAAACGAAGGACGGTCCCGACCATCAATAAACGGGGGATCACCACCGCATCAGCTCCGGCTCTGACAGCCAACGGAGCGTAATCCTCCCGCGATATTTTTGTGATCACTTCCGACACGCCCAGTTCTTTGGAGAGCATGGTCGCCAAGAGATTGACATGATCCTCAACGTCTACGGTCACAAACGCATCAAGGGCTGCCACACCTTCATCGCGCATGACGTCGATCTTGGTGGCATCGCCGTTGATGATCAACAACTGCGGAAGCTCTCTGGCCAGCCTATCCGCGATCACAGGATCCTCCTCAAAAAGCGCCACTGAGTGTCCGCGCTTTCCGGAGATCAGCATGTGAGCCAACTGCTCTCCGATCCGGCTGCCGCCGACAATGCCTATGGTCTTGATCGGTTGAACCGATGGCGCGATGAAATCCCGAATCTGACCGAAGTCTGTTGTGCGACCGACAACGAAAACCCGATCTTCCGCTTCGACTACCGTATCGCCTCTGGGAATCTCCAGCTCGTCCCCCCGCTCCAGGGCTACCAAGAGGCAATCAGGCAGCGAACACTGGGCCAGCTGCCGACCGACGATCGGTGAATCTGCATCGACTCTTATCCCCAGCACGAAAACCTGGCCGTCCGCGAAGTAATCGATGTCGGTCGCACCCGGAACGCTCAAAAGCCGCATGATCTCTTGAGCGGCCAGGGATTCCGGATTAACGACAAGATCGATTCCCAAACGCTGAAGCGATAAACTGTGAGGAGTATTGGCCGTGTACTCCGGATTACGGATCCGCGCTACGCAGAAAGGCACCCCATACTGCTTGCCCGTCATAGAGGCGATCATGTTCACTTCGTCGATATCAGTCACGGCCACCAGCATCCCGGCCTGATCCGCACCGGCCTCGTCCAATACGGCGGTGCTCGCCCCGTTTCCGCAAAGGGTCATGACATCCAGACGTTCGCCCACTTCACGCAGAGCTTGAGCATCGCTGTCGATAACCACTATATCGTGTTCTTCCCGGGACAGCCTCAAGGCTATCTCAAAGCCTACGTCACCTGCCCCGATCACAATGATCTTCAAGCACAGACTCCTTTGAAATCCGCATTAGACACAGTTTTCGCCGCCACTCCTCAA
>JBMNSS010000024.1:0-22768 GCA_050945315.1 Limnochordia bacterium
CTCATACGCTGTTTAGTTGTCAAGGACCGGAACGATCGCCCCGTTGAGCTGTTTTCCCAAGGGGCTCGTGCATTGTAACATGACTCTTAGGACATGTCAAGGGCCTGGCTCTGTTTGGTGCCCGGCCCCCTGAGCACGATGCTATTATAGCGTGCTCCTGAAAAAACGCAATACCCTAAATCCACTCCGGAGGATTGTCGCAACTTTCAAGGCAGCTTCGGTATCAACTCTTTTTCTGCAGTCATACCGCTGCTCATCTTCAAACCCTCGGATTGCGCCTTCTTAAGCAGATAGACGTATTTCCTCTCTGCGGCTTCCACGCAGAAAATCGCATGGTCTACCAGGTCTGGATCCGTAACATTGTCGAAATATGAGCGCGCCTGCAGCCAATCGAGCCTCGCCCGTTCAACCGCTTCTCGCAGATCAAGTTCAGGCACCCGTTTCGGCCGTGCAACCGTGCCGTCAACAACGAATTGATTGGAGAGCATCTCTAAGAGGTAAGACCAAAACTTGGCCATGCACCTGCCTCCCGCGCTCGAATAACCATGGGCACTATAGGCATGGGCCCAGTTGCATTATAAGCACGGGGGCTATCGGATATTCCGGTAATGGAAGACTATTTCACAACTCCCGTCGTCCCTCCAAAGCGCGCGCCAGGGTCACCTCATCTACGTACTCCAAATCACCGCCCACCGGCATACCATGAGCCATGCGCGTTATGCGCATCCCTAACGGTTTGAGAAGGCGGGCCAGATAAAGCGCCGTTGCCTCACCTTCTGGATCAGGATCCGTCGCGATCACGATCTCCTCAACTTCGCCGTCCTGGCAACGAGCGAGCAACTCCTTGATACGCAACTGTGCGGGACCGATACCCTCCATAGGCGATATGGCCCCATGGAGTACATGGTAACGCCCCTTATACTCGCGGGTGCGTTCCACCGCAACCACATCACGAGGTTCTTCCACCACACACAGCATGCTTGGATCTCTGCCAGGTGCCGTACAAACACGACACGGATCCACATCGGTGATGTTGCAGCACACGGAACAATAGACGGTGTTTTCCTTGGCCTCGATGATGGCTTGGGCCAAGCTACGGGCCCGTTCAACGCTTCCGCTAACCACGTGAAAGGCTAGACGCTGCGCCGTCTTCGGACCGATTCCGGGCAGTCTGCCTAACTCTTCGATTAGCCGAGCAATCGGCCTCGCGTAGGTGTACATACTCAGAAGAGGCCTCCGGGAAGACCGGGGATATTCACGTTGCCGGCTACTTTAGCCATCTCTTCAGCTGCCATCTCCTGCGACAATCGCAAACCTTCATTTACAGCGAGCATAACGAGGTCTTCCAGCATCTCAGCATCCTCGGGATCAACCGCCGCCGGATCAATGTGAACTTCCTTGACTTCCTGTTGACCGCTGACAACTACCCGCACTACGCCTCCGCCCGCGGTGGCTTCAACCGTCTTATTCGCCAGCTCTTCTTGCACTTCCGCCATCCGAGCCTGCATCTTTTGCACCTGTTTCATCATCTTTTGCATGTTCATCATATCTGGCTCAACCTCCCGGCAAAACCGGATCATCTTCAGATGCCCGATTCGTATCCACCAGTCTGACTTGACCGTCCAAGTACTTGACCGCTTTTGCCACACTGGGAAACCGCATGATGTCTGCTTCCTGAGCAGACTGTTCCTCCCCCGTCGACTGATTCCGTTCTGTCGACGGGTTCTGTTCCGGCTGTGGATCGGCCGCTATCTCCGACGGATCGCCGATCACCGTCGCAATGCGGACAGACCTGCCGAGAATCCTCGAAATCGCCTTTTCTATGGCGCCCTTGTGGCGGGCGTCCTCAACATTCGTCTGGTGAAATCTATGCCTGGCGGCAAAACAAATAACCACCTGATTTCCTTCTACCGCCACAGGCATACCTTCCCGCAAGAACGCTTCCGTAGAGATCATCCGCTCCTCTTTGAGCAAGGCGAGTACGTTTGACCATTTCGCTCTTAGCTGCACCAACTCATCATCAGCGGTTACGCTCTGTTGCTCGGTTGTACCTTCGCGTCCTGCGGGAGGCGGAGGCGGCGCGTCAACTGGAGCCCGTTCCGCTTGAACGGATCGCAACTCCGGTGTAAGGCGTCGTACATACTGTTCAAGATCCGCAAGACGTTGTTCCAGACGTTTCACTTCGGCTTCGGAGTTGCTTCCGCCATCGGCGGTCTGAGTCTTGCTGCCGGCCACTGCCTTCGCCATGGCGATCTCCATAGCCATCGCCGGACTGGTTGACCAGCGCAACTCAGCCTCCACCGCTACGAGGGCATTGACCACGTTCAATAACTGGTTAAGGCTGCAATGGGCGACTTGCTCTTTCATAGTCTCCCGTTCCGACTCATCCGCAATGACAAGCGGAACCGTGGGGGCCGCTTTGAGCAAGACCAGATCGCGTGCGTAGGCGGTCAAATCACGCGCCAGCTGCTTGATCTCCACACCCTGATCCAACAAGGCGTTTATCAAGTGAATAGCCCCGCTTAAGTCCCCCTGAAGAATATAACCCACCAATTCGATCAGGGCTTCCCGCCGCACAATTCCCAAAACTTCCGTGACCGTGTCCACATCGAGTGTCCCGGGTTGCGCTGACAAGCATTGATCCATGATGGCCAGGGCATCACGCATACTTCCCTCGGCATGGCGAGCGATGAGCGCGAGAGCCTGAGTCTCCGCCTCCACCTTCTCCGCCTCTGCAACGTGCTTTAGGTGTCCTGTCAACTGCCCGTGACTAAAGCGCCGAAAATCAAACTTCTGACACCGGGACAGTATGGTGCCAGGCACCTTATGGGCTTCGGTGGTGGCAAAGACAAAGACAATGTGGCTCGGCGGCTCCTCCAACACCTTGAGCAGCGCATTGAAGGCTTCATTGGTCAACATGTGTACTTCATCGATTATGTAGACCTTATAGCGCCCGCTGGCAGGAGCGTACCTCACGCGATCACGCAGTTCACGGATCTCATCGATGCCGCGGTTCGAGGCACCGTCAATTTCCAGAACATCCACGGCGGATCCCCGCGTAATCTGCTTGCAGTTATCGCATTCATCGCACGGGGTTGCAGTCGGTCCGTGTTCACAATTCAGGCCCTTCGCCAATAACCGGGCAAAGGTAGTCTTACCCGTGCCTCTCGGACCCGAGAACAGATAGGCATGGGCCACACGACCAGTGTTCAGGGCATTAGTCAGCGTACGTACAATATGTTCCTGTCCAACGACCTGCGAAAAGACTTGAGGTCGCCACTTTCGATAGAGTGAAAGATACGCCATCTGTTGCCACCCCGTATATAGTCTGCTGACCAACTTCTGCACTCGGTTAGCCATATCCTGTACCGGAGACGACCGACGCACCGGTCTCTCGGACAGAGCACCCCATTGACGAGCCGTCCCATGTGCCGCAGAAATAAATGGGTCTATGCGGACCCTCGTTCGCATAGACCCAAAACTTGCCGTGCACCTGCCGTCGAATGGAACCCTCAGGCGATTCTTCAGCAGTCAACTCAGACCAGGCACCCTTGCGGCACCCAAGATAACTACTTACCGCTGCTTCCTTCCGGACCTGACGGGGTTCGTAGTCGCTTGCTGCGCAAGACCCAATCCTCAACGTCGTCTGACTGAAGCCGGACCCCGAAGGCGAACACCCTCGGGCAGGACTTCGGCCCCGCTATAGCGGATTGCGGGTACAGGGCACCGCTATCTCCCCGCCTAGCACGGCAAAACTTCTGACTATTCTTCGTCAGGTTGCGTCACGATTCTACAGGACTTCCTTCGACAAGTCAACAGATGCCGCAGGTCAAATACAGTGAGTTTGTCGATCTCTTCCGGAGACCAAGGCCATGACTTGCCGAACACATCGCCTACTGACGTCCAAAAAGCCGGTTCGATTTCCTGGCGGGAAAAGCTGATCTCTTGTGGAGATCACATATAGAAACATCCGGACTCCTTCCCGTTGTTAGGTTTCGCTATAACACCGTAAGCGAAGAACCCTTCTCCTCTATTCCGCGCCTTCACGTCAGGTGCTGCTTTGTAGACACTGCTGGGTACACCACATCACTGCTGCGACAACATCCAACTACAGCCATTTCTACCGTCGAAGCCCTGGTTTCATTTACTCATACGTTCACGGACAACGGGGGAAAGATACCCTGTAGAAAGCATCTATATGACGAACAAGAGGTCATGACTTGTCGGCGCTCACATGGAGGAGACACTTTTCAATACCGGTCTTGCTGTGCCTTTCGGTCCTATCAGGGTCATCGCTGGCTGTCTTAACGGCTCTGGGACGATCTGTCTGGTCCACCGGCTACGTAGTCACCTTTGACGCTGCCTTCGTTCACCGCGAACCACTACAGATCAGTGACATAAGAACCGCTCTCAGCAACGCCCGTCATTCCCTCACCCATCATGACTGGCCGACAGCCGTACGTCTGATACGGGACGGACGTAATCAATGGAGTGTGTTCCGGGCTCAGATTCCGAGACTGTATGCAGAACACTCGTGGGACGAATCATCACTTCACCGTGGTGATGCCCTGTGGAACGATGCCGTGCGACAAGCCGAGTTTCGATCACTGTCCAAGACTCTGCGGGCGCTTGAGCGCCTGCAGTTGATGTTCGACAAGCATCGCTCTCATTACAGACCCGGAGCATCCGCTGCATAAACCGTTTCGCCGAGTATTGAGATCGTTAGGTACTAAGAAAGGAGATTGACCATGCGTCGAGATACAAAAAAGAGTCGACGACACAAGCTGTCGAGACCTGGTGACATCAGTCTCTTCGCTCCCTTTGACAATCCCGATGACACAGAGTTTGCCGAGCCCTTGAGTCCCGGTGATTCCGAATCGCTCATCGCTACAGACAACCCGGATGACATCGAAGACGAAGTTTGCAGACGCAGAGATAAAAAGCAAAGCAGCCGTCCCTGAGCCAGGCCCCTTCATGTTATAATACCGTTGTATAGATCAATGGGGGGTATCTGGCTCGGTGGATGAACAGTGCCGGCGCGACATCCATTTCATGCGGGAAGCGCTGGCTGAAGCTATGCTCGCCTTCGATAAGGGTGAAGTCCCGGTGGGGGCGATCGTGGAAAAGGATGGCTGTATCGTCGGTCGGGGGCACAATATGCGGGAAACCTGGGCAGACCCCACTGCCCACGCTGAGATCATTGCGATCCGCCAAGCCGCTCAACGGTTCTCCGCCTGGAGATTGACGGGCTGTACCCTTTATGTTACAATTGAGCCCTGCCTGATGTGTGCCGGGGCTATCATCCTCGGACGAATCGATCGCCTTGTATACGGCGCTGATGATCCTAAGGCAGGTGCAGTCAGATCACTCTATCGTTCCCTGGAGGATACACGTCTTAATCATCAGGTCTCCGTTCAGGAAGGTGTGCTGGCCGCAGAATGTGCTGACCTGATGCGCCGCTTCTTCCGGCGGCTTAGATGATCACACATGTAGGTGATGGTGACGCGGAGAGGTGTCAGAGTGGCCGAATGAGGCGGTCTCGAAAACCGTTAGGCGTGTCATGCGCCTCGAGGGTTCAAATCCCTCCCTCTCCGCCATCTTTCCCTTCAGGTAGAGCTTGTATCTTGCATCAGAAGCACAATACGTATATAACACTATTAGAGACAGTCTGTGGAGGAGTCGCGTAGTTGGCCTAGCGCACACGACTGGAAATCGTGCCACCTTAACTGGTGACGAGGGTTCGAATCCCTCCTCCTCCGCCAATAAGAAAAGAGCTGCCAGCTTCGGTAGCTCTTTTTTCCAACTATGAGCAGGGACTTGTCCCGCCGATGTGCAACCGTAACTGATGATGTCAGTGACGCCTTCCCCTCCTGAGCCGTCCGGAGGGTGCAGTGATGGTTTAAACAGGTGTTGGATCACTAACGCCTAACTCTATGAATAAAGACTCCCTTGAGAACGGATGGTTGTGAGCATGTCGGATGAAACCTATTATGATGCGTGGCGCAGCTGGACCCTTGATGATGTTGCGACGGAGACCGAAAAGATCCTCAAGTTGGGCGAGTACCCACCCAATGCTTCCTTCTCCCCAATGGCATTGCATTACTACCGCGAAGGTATACTGCTCGAACTGCGACATCGCAATGAGACCTTTGCCACCACATGGTTGTACGAGCATCCGAGCAAAGAAGCATTGTGTCAGTGGGCTACTGAACAAGCTCTTGCATTCGTCAACGAGCGCAAAAGACACAAGCGTCAGCTATTGAGGCGTCGTGCACAATCATGAGGTAACCAAGAACATGGGCGGGAGATCGCACGTATGAGTGACTCGAACCGAAGCGAAGATTTCTTTGAGGGTCTCATTGCGGACACGATGGAGCTGCCTAAGGTCGCTCCATCTGCCAAACAGGTGAATGATTCTGCCCCAAAGCGCTCACGGTGGCTTACTGTCTCCTTGGCCGTTGTGGGGAGCTTCTTGTTGGGCCTTGGGGTTCGTATGGCCATCAACCTGCCTTTCCTTCTGGGCAAAATCGAGGAAAAGATCGAGGAAAAAGGATCTGTCCCGTCGGAGGTTGTCACCGCGCCTGTCACCCAGGGCACAGACATATCCCACGAACTTGGGCGCCGTATACAGCTGCCCATTTTCGTGGAACAGGTACTCCCGTTCATGCCTCAAGGAGCTACGCACAGATACACGGTCTTGGGCGGCTATCTCCTCGATCCCGATGGCAATACTGATCGAAGAATGCCGATCATGGTAGTCTTCGAGCGAGCCAAACTGGAGTGGGGAGTCGAACCCAAGGATTTCGTGTTAATTGAGGGTCTCGTTGTGATGGCCAATGAGACGGAACGAGTGGCTGCCACGCTACTGACTCCCGAACAAGAAAAGGACCTGGCATACATCGCTCAGCGCGTGAACTACTGGGACCGAGTCACCGTGCTGGGCGCGTCTGCCAGGCTGTATGATATCCCCGAGTAAACCGGCTACCGAGAGGGATTCCGGTGCTTTACTGACCCATCATCGCTCGAGCAGCTCCACCTCATAGCCGTCCGGATCGGTAATAAAGGCCATCTTCTTTCCTGCGGCAAACTTCTCCCGCCAATCTGAGGGCCACACCTCCACACCCGCTGACTCCAGTTTTGCGCAAAAAGCCGTGAGATCAGGCACCCCAATGGCCAAGTGCATGAGGTCTTCTTGGACCTGCAGATCGAAATCCGGCGAATAACATAATTCAAGGGCTACATCGTTACCCGGCAACTCCAAAAAGACCAATTGATTTCCCGAGGGGGACCGCTCGGTACGCCGTACTACCTCAAAATGAAGGTGGTCGCAATACCAGCGAGTCGACTGTTCCAGGTCCGAGACGCGAATGCGCACATGCAAGAGCTTATACATAGAATTCGCCTCCACAGAGATTATTTCCGCGACAGATAAGGACTGTCTTTTACAACGAAGCGCCAGGGCAATAGGGCCCATTCCCCGGCATAGTCCACATTGATTCGCGGTGTGTTGGGCACCTCCTGGTCTGCGTAGAGGATGCCAGGCGAAATAAAAAGCAGGTCACCGCACAGATCAATTCCGTAGTGCAACTTCCGGTTAATGCCCATGGCCTGGGTGAGCTTTCCGGGCCCACTGCACAGTTGTCGTTCAAAACCCTTTTGATTCACATCCAATCGCCGACGGTGGGCCATGAGCGCCAAACCTTGGGTGGGTTCCAAGGCCCGCACTAACACCGCCTCAGGATATCCGATCTGTCCTCCTACGACGTTGAAACACTCGTGCATGCCATAGATCAGGTAGATATAAGCGTGTCCGGCCGGTCCGTACATAGCCTCGTTGCGCGGTGTTCGCCGCCCACGATAGGTATGGGCTGCCTTGTCCAGCGGACCTCGATAGGCTTCGGTCTCAACAATTATGCCCGCAGTTGTGCCCTCTGGCGAGTCATGTACGAGTACGCAGCCGATGAGCTTGCGGGCCAAATCCAAGGCGTTTACTTGGTAGAAGTCCCTCGGCAGTCTTATGACCTCAACCTCCACTCGCTGCGTATTGCAGTATTCCTTTCGTGCCGTCTCCTGCTTTTCCTGGCCTCGGCCTCAACAACAAAGGTCCTAACGGTACGGACAATCAAGGGAGATGATCCCCACCGATGCTCTGCTTTGAAGCAATCAAGTCGCTCGGCCGGATGCAGCAACAGATAGAATTCCATCGTGGCAAGGGACTCTTGCAGGAGTCAACCAAAAAACACATCTCGCCTCAAAATCTCTAAAGAGGAGAAGACACCCTGCTTCAAAGCGTTGACGCAACTCGACAGCGGAACGGATTCGGGACATCTGAGTAGCCGTTATTCGCAAACGCATCCGTTTTTCCCTTTAAACAAACGGAAGAAGCCAGTCAGTCCGCGTGCCTTAGGCTACCGAAGCGACGGATGGCGATCCTTGGAGTTGCCTGGTGCCGGCGGCGAATCAGCAACGCGCACGATGGGCACCATGTTTAGCCGGGACGTGGTTGTTCAACGATGTCGAGATCGTAATCGCCCGGGGCGCAAAGAGGAACACCTGCATACAAAGCGCGGGATTGGCGGGCGAGTCTGACTTCCTTGAGCGTGTTCGCGGGAACCAGAGTTGCGGTACGGAAGAGTGGTACGGAAGTCTTGCTCGCTTTTCTAAAGAAGGCGAGAATTGACATCGGCCGACCGCCCCCGTACAATAGTGATTGCGTAAGTCTTTGATAGGCCTTTCATATCGCTTAAGGCGATGAACGGGAGTAGTAGGTGACGGACACGAGAGCAGAGAGCCGGCAGAAGGTGCGAGCCGGAGTCGTCGTCATCACCAAACTCGCCCGTGAGCTTCGACGGGGACCCGCAGTGGAAGCTGCGCTACTCGGCGACGGTAGCCCCCGATAACCGGCACTCGAAGTGGGCCGTGCACTATGATGCCGCATGGCCAAACAGGGTGGTACCGCGGGAGTTTTCGGACCTCTCGTCCCTCGTGACGAGAGGTCCTTTTTTGGTTATTCGATCGCTGGGCTATCGCCGGTTGAGGGCCCGATTTGATCCGGATTCTCAACGTCCGTGGCCTGTGAAGATCGATCGTGTCCGATAGCATCCGCCGGCTGTCCGATCTGCGGTGCTCCGAACACCGGTTACGTGCGACCAACAAAGGCGCCCCTGGTGCTTCGACGCCGGAACTCTGCGTCAGGCGGTTAGACGTCACAGTAGCATCGGCGTCGCCTGGAAAGCCGCTCGATAGCCTTGACAAGGAGATCTCGCCGTAAGGCGCGTAACACCTGACGGGTGCGCAGGGGTGTCTCAGGACGCTCCTGTATCCCGATCACACAACGCACCGTGTTTGCACAAACATTATTGCCGCCGATCATCCGGCGCCGGAGCGATTCGCACCATCTGTGGTGCTTCAAGGAGGTTGCAGTCCTATGAGCTCGACAAAGCCAACTGTCGATCGGGCAGGTGATTATAGGCCTGCCGACATCGAACCTAAGTGGCAAGAGTATTGGGATCAACACAAGACATTCCGCACTCCGCGGGTTCCGGGGAAAAAGAAGTTTTACATCCTGGACATGTTTCCCTATCCTTCAGGATCAGGACTCCACGTCGGACACCCGAGAGGCTACACAGCCACTGACATCGTTGCCCGGTATAAGAGGATGCAGGGCTATGACGTGCTTCACCCGATGGGTTGGGATGCCTTCGGTTTGCCGGCCGAACAGTACGCCATCGATACGAAGCAGCATCCACGGCCCTTTACGGAGCGCAATATCGCCACCTTCAAGCGTCAGATCAAGTCGCTCGGCTTTTCCTATGACTGGGACCGAGAGATCAGTACCACCGATCCCGAGTACTACAGATGGACTCAGTGGATTTTCCTCAAGTTGTACGAGATGGGCCTCGCCTATATGGCTGAGATGCCGGTCAACTGGTGTCCCGCCCTCGGAACGATCCTGGCCAACGAAGAAGTGATTGACGGCCGCAGTGAACGGGGCAACCATCCCGTCGTTCGCATACCGATGCGCCAGTGGGTATTGAAGATCACGGCCTATGCCGATCGGCTTCTCGAAGATCTCGAAGAGCTTGATTGGCCCGAGAGTATCAAGGAGATGCAGCGCAACTGGATCGGTCGCTCCGAAGGAGCGGAAGTGATCTTCTCGGTGGCTGATCATCCTGAATTGGAGATCAAGGTCTTCACGACCCGCCCCGACACGCTGTTCGGCGCTACCTACTGTGTACTGGCTCCCGAGCATGAGCTTGTGGAGAAGATAACCACTCCCACTCAGCGTGCAGCCGTCGAGTCTTACAGACAGCAGGCCATGTCAAAGAGCGATCTCGAACGCACGCAACTGGAACGCGACAAAACCGGTGTTTTCACGGGAGCCTATGCCATCAACCCCGTCAACGATGAGAAAATCCCGATCTGGATCGCTGACTACGTGCTCGCCACCTACGGTACAGGGGCCATCATGGCCGTGCCGGCCCACGACGAGCGCGACTGGGAATTTGCCCGGCAGCATGACCTTCCCATCATTGAGGTTGTATCGGGAGGAGACGTGAACACAGAAGCCTTCACGGGCAATGGAGTCATGGTCAACTCCGGTATACTCAACGGGCTGAGTGTCGAGGAGGCACAAGAGAGGATAACAAAATGGCTGGAGAGCAACGACAAAGGCCGTCGCGCGGTCACCTATCGCCTGCGCGATTGGTTGTTCAGTAGGCAGCGCTACTGGGGAGAGCCCATTCCCTTGCTCCACCTCGAAGACGGGACCATTCGTCCCTTGGCGGAGGATGAGCTTCCCTTGTTGCTCCCCGACGTAGAGGAGATCACTCCCACTGGCACAGGTGAATCTCCGCTGGCCAACGTCGATGAGTGGGTCAATGTTATTGATCCCGTGACGGGGCAAAAAGCCCGTCGCGAAACCAATACCATGCCCCAGTGGGCCGGAAGCTGCTGGTATTACCTGCGCTTCATCGATCCCGAAAATGACGAGGCCCTCGTCCATCCTGAACTACAGGAGAAGTGGCTGCCCGTCGATCTTTATGTCGGCGGAGCGGAACATGCCGTACTTCATCTTCTGTACGCCCGTTTCTGGCATAAGGTGCTCTATGATCTGGGGATCGTCTCGACCAAGGAGCCGTTCCAACGTCTAGTCAATCAAGGCATGATTCTCGGGGAAAACGGCGAAAAGATGAGTAAGTCGCGGGGCAACGTCATCAATCCCGATGACATCGTGGCCTCCTATGGAGCCGATTCGCTGCGCCTGTATGAGATGTTCATGGGTCCCTTGGAAGCCGCCATGCCGTGGAGTACCAAGGGGCTGGAAGGCGTTCATCGCTTCCTGCGGCGTGTCTGGCGCCTTTATATAACGGAAAACGGTGAACTCAATCCGGCGATTGTACCATGGGAAAAGGAACAGCCGCCGATGGAGCGCCTCTATCACAAGACGGTAAAGAAAGTCACGCAGGATACCGAGGATCTGCGCTTCAACACGGCTATCTCGCAGATGATGGTTTTCATCAATGAGGCCTATCAACAAGAGGTACTCCCGAAGCGTTTCATGGAGGGCTTTGTGCTTATGCTTTCGCCTTTTGCCCCCCATATCGCCGAAGAACTCTGGCAGCGCCTTGGACACGAAAAGACCTTGGCCCATGAGCCCTGGCCCACCTATGATGAGGCTCTCACGGTTGAAGATCAGGTGGAAATCGTGCTGCAGATCAACGGGAAGATCCGCGACCGAATCATGGTGCCGGCGGACGCCGACAAAGAGGCTATAGAACAAGCGGCGATGGCCTCCGAACGCATTCAGGCCGAGCTGGCTGATAAGCAAATCCTACGGATCATTGCGGTTCCGGGTAGGCTCTGCAACATCGTAGTCAAGTAGGAATTCCGGCATTCGTCTTGACCGACCTTCGCGAACGTGCCTAGACTGTGAAGGTCGGTCATGTCCGGTGACTGTCACCGGCTCGGTATCTATGTGGCCTTTCGGCGCAGGAGTTGCGAGACAATGTGACACAGGCACTCTCCGACTCCCGAGGTGCTTAGGATCTGAGGGGTCGGCGAGGATAGGGCGGGGATGCTTTGGCACACTCCTGCCCATACCGCCGCACAAGTATTTGAAAAATGTATTGCCGCCAATCATCAGACACAAGAGTGAGGGAATGATCGACAAAGAGCTCGGGTGAAATCGCAGCATCACCGACACTCAACTGATCAGAACGCGGGCGCCAATGGACTAGTCCGCAATACGCGTGCAAAATCAGCGGGCGTCTCACGGATTACGAGAAGCACTATATGCAGCGCAGCTAATCACAGGGGGAAACCTCATGCTACTAGCTATTGATATCGGCAACACACATACAGTCTTGGGATGCTTTCGAGGCGACGAACTTCTGGCTCAGTGGCGTATTGCCACGGATCGCGGCCGCACTGAAGATGAGTACGGTGTCTTGATGATCGAGCTTCTGCGCAACGGTCACCTTGATCCCCGTGATGTCCGCGGTGTGGCCATTGCCTGCGTCGTCCCCCCCGCCTTAGAGATATTTACCGCAGCGTCACGAGCCTATTTTTCTTGCGACCCGTTCGTAGTCTCTGCACAAAACAAGTCCGGCCTCCGCATCCTCTACGATCCTCCCCATGCCGTCGGCGCGGATCGCATAGCCAACGCCGTGGCCGCGATGCACAAATACGGCTTACCCGCCATTGTCGTCGATCTGGGTACGGCAACTACATTTGATGTCATCTCTAAGAACGCCGAATACTTGGGCGGCGCGATCACCCCGGGCATCCACATCTCCCTGGAGGCCCTTTCGGCCCGCGCCGCCAAATTGCCTCGTATCGCACTACGCAAACCGCCCAAAGCCATCGGTACGACCACCGAAGAGAGTATGCAATCGGGCGTGGTCTTTGGTACCGTCGGCATGGTCGATTGGCTTGTGACGCAGATCAAGAGAGAATTGAACGATGAACCTATCGTCATTGCCACCGGAGGTCTGGCAGAGGCCATCGCTCATGAGTCTGATCAAGTGCAGATCGTAGATGAACGACTCACGTTGGACGGCCTGCGCCTGTTGTACTCATTGAACAACCCATCCGAGTGACAATAGACCCCTTAAGCCTTTTTCTGACGAACAAGCTCGCCGATTCTGTCAAGCAGCAGATCGGCCAGTCGGTCTTTCTCCATGGTAGGCACGTCCTCGGTGCGTCCGTCCGCATAGACCAAGGTCACACGATTGGTGTCAACTTCAAAACCCGCGTCCGGGGCCTTGACATCGTTGGCTACCATGAGATCACAGTTTTTGCGGCGCAGCTTCTCGCCAGCCTGAGCAATCAGGTTCTCAGTCTCGGCCGCAAAGCCGACCACCACCTGGTTGTTCTTCATAGCTCCGAGCTCAGCGAGGATGTCAGGATTAGGTACCAAGCGCAGGACCAACTCGGACTGTTCCTGTTTTTTGATCTTTTCGTGGGCCGGCTCTTCCACTCGGAAATCAGCCGGCGCTGCGGCTTTCACGCACGCGTCTACCTTGTCAAAGACCGCCAAGCAGGCCTCGCGCATTTCGAGAGTCGTCTGCACTCGCACGAGTTCAACTCCCGGAGGAACCGGCTGTGCACTGGGACCGCTCACGAGTGTCACCTCAGCACCGCGTCTTTGAGCGGCGGCGGCGATCGCATAGCCCATCTTTCCGGATGAACGATTACCGACAAAACGGACCGGATCGATCGCTTCATAGGTCGGTCCGGCCGTCACCAACAGGCGTAAGCCCTGCCAGTCCTTGTCCCGCGTGAGGACATCAACAGTGATCTTGAAGATCTCTTCGGGATCCAGCATGCGTCCCCAACCCGCTTTGCCCTGGCGAGCAAGAGGGCCCCGTCCCGGGCCTGCGAAGTGAAAGCCCCGAGAACGCAACTTGGCTACATTTTCTTGCGTAATGGGATTGGCCCACATATCCGAGTCCATGGCCGGAGCCAGGATGACAGGAGCCGTAGACGCCAACACGACCGTGCAAAGGGCGTTATCTGCTATGCCGTAGGCGATCTTGGCCATGGTATTGGCGGTGGCGGGCGCGATGACAATACCGTCACAGCTGTCCGCCAGATACAGATGCTGCATCAAGCCTTCCTTGGGTTCGTCGAAGACATCAATGGCTACCGGGTGGTACGAAAGCTCACGAAATGTCAAAGGCTGTACGAATTTCGTCGCCGCATGGGTCATGGCGACGGGCACGTCGGCCCCTGCCTTCGTAAACAAGCGGAGCAACTCCACGGCTTTATAGACGGCCATGCCTCCCGTTACTCCTAACAAGATTCGTTTCCCGCTGAGACTACCCACTCTATCCACCTACCTGCTTGGTAATATCCCTTAGTCTTTTTCTGCCCGAAAGGCACGGGTCCCTCTCGCGTTTAACGGCACGCAAAGGAGGAAGCCTGCCTCCCCAGACGAAACTATTCACATGCATCCACATTCTGTAGACGTGTTGTCCACAGGTTGTACACATCCTGTGGATAACTTGGGTTTGCTGAGCCTAAAGTGTGGATATCTGAAGGGCCTTATCCACACTGGGAAAAATCTGGCGCTGTAATGAGGCGAGCGAAGCATGCAGGTGGAGATCAGAGGTGTCGAGAAGCTCTCTTTTCGAGAGCGGCAGGTAGTCGCCTTGAAGGAGCTAGGACTCTCTAACCAGCAGGTGGCCAAACGTATCGGTGTAACACCCAGTACGGTGGCCACGCTCTACAACAGAGCCAGGAAAAAGGGCTATGAGGTGGTCATCGTTCTGAGCGGGGATCCTCTGGCTCTGTTTGCCGAGGAAGACGCCGATGAGGACGAAGCAAATGCATCAGAGGACGCATGAGATCCCTGTTATAGACAAACCTTAAGCATCACAGCAATACCCCGACACACCGGGTGAGCGTATGCAGCGTATACTCATGTTACGAGAACGTCCAAGCCCGGCCGCCATAAGACCTGAGGTGATAGCATGTACGATTACCCCAAACCCGTGGTCTCCTATGAAGATGATGTATTCGTATGGGTTTATCTTGACCAGATTGACCGCGTACTGCGCTATGAAGCCTTCGTGATTGATTACGATCACCATGGCCGACCGGGGACACTGAAGTTCGTCATAGAGGAGGGTGTGCTTGACAACGCGCACGAGGTCCCTCTGATCAATGATTTTATACGGGCTTATGAACAAGACTGCGTCCTCTCGCGCATTGCCTCAGTGCCATCGTGCGTCCGTCCTTACTGCCGGACCCTGATCACCACTCCGCCGCTGCGATCCTTCTACAACCACCTCGAACCGGAACAGATTGAGCTGTTACATGAGTACTTCGCCACTCAAGAAATCCGCCTCAAACGTGATAAGAGGTCCCGCTGGATGCGCTCTTTGCGAGCTCTCGGATTTGATGTGGTGCCCAGTCTGGCCTAACTCAACCAAAAAAAGTTGGCACCCGGACAGAGTGCCAACCCGAACGGAATCGCTCGTATGTCTCGCCCGTTATTCACGAGCGGTTATTTTTTCTAAGCAGCGTGCTCGGAACTCCGCCTACCGTCTATGCCCGGCAGGAATCTCTTTTCTATCGCGGAGACCAGCCAAGCGATACACGAAGTCATCACAAGATACATCATAGCCGTCAGGATATATATCTCGAACGGCTTGTACGAACGCGTGACAACCAACTGACTGCGCCGTAGCAATTCCTCCAAGGCGATGACCGCCACAAGCGAAGAGTCCTTAAGCATAGCGATGAACTCATTGCCCAAAGGAGGAATGATGCGACGAAAAGCCTGAGGCAAGATCACATAACGCAACCGCTGCCGCGGCGTCAATCCACTGGCAATGGCCGCTTCCGATTGACCGCGGTCAATGGATTGAATGCCCGCTCGAATAATCTCCGCGACGTAGGCCGATGAGTTGAGACTCAGGGTCAAAATCCCTGCCGTCCAGCGATCTATCCGAAACCACGGAAGCAACCCCGGCAGCCCCATGTACACCAAGAATATCTGCACTAACAACGGAGTGCCCCTAAAGAACCCTACATACGCGCTGCTGAGAGTGTAGGCTATCCGATTTGAAGAAAGGCGCGCCATGCCCAAGATGGTTCCGCCGATCATTCCCAGGCTTACTGAGACGAGTGTGAGCAGAACGGTGACAACAGCCCCCTCCGCCAAGTAGGGAACCGAGCGTATCATCAAGCCAACATCAAGTCCAAGCATCCAAAACACACCTTTAGGTCAGGTCGATGCTATTGCGCCGTACCCATCCACTTCGCCCGAAGTCGATCATACGTGCCGTTAGCGTTCAGTACGGCAATGCCCTCATTGACGCGACGCAAGAGATCGGTACGTCCCTTTCTGATGCCAATACCATAGTGCTCGCTCGAGAAGGGCTCTCCGACGATCTCGGTCGCCCCCGGATTCAGCCTCAGCTCTTCCAAAGCCACCAGTTCGTCCACAACACATGCATCAGCCCGGCCTTGTTTAAGGGCCACGAAAGCTTCCGGAATCGTCGGGTACTTGTCAATGCGTCTGATACCCGGAATCTTTTCCGCCTCAAACTGGCCGGTGGTGCCGATCTGCACCGAGATGATCTTGCCTTTCAGATCATCCGGACCCTCTATGCCTTTGGTTCCCTTACGGACGACAATGACCTGACCGGTGGTGAAGTAAGGATCGGAAAAATCGATGGCCTTGGCCCGCTCCTCGGTGATGGTCATGGCCGCGATCAGCAGATCATACTGTCCCGCCAAAAGCCCCGGTATGATACCGTCCCAAGCAACGTTGATGAACTCAATCTCGACTCCCATGACTTCGCCCAGAGCCGTCATGTAGTCTATGTCGAAGCCAGCCGGAGCCTTGGTTCGTTCGTCGATGAACTCAAACGGCGCGAAAGTCATGTCGGAACCGACCCGGATCTTTTCCGCCCCAAAAACACTACTAACAGCAAACAAGAGCAGGAATACCACGGTCACGGCAGCGAACAATCTGTTCATGTTAAACCTCCTGGTCTGCGTATAATCCGGTATACGGGATTCGTGTACCTCCTGCAGGTTCTCTTCCGGAGGCGGGTATTCCTTCCGGATTTCGGCGACTGTAGTTTCAAGAAGGCTGGTGATTCGGGCGATTGAAGAAGGAAGTACAGATAAATTGGCGTACTTATTACCAGGATGCAAACATCTGGCAGGCGCTCCGGCCACATTGCTTGGAGGATATCGGAGATTGTCCTGCGAATCTCATTAAAGCGGAAGCATCCCCAAAGACAATGTGGGTGTCATCCGTCAAGAGGATGTAGGGAGGGCGATCGTTGTGAGCAGGCCCGTGGTAGCCAAGCGACACAACAGACTGTGGTTCATCGGTGTTTTCGCGGTGGGCCTAATTGTACTTTTTGCTATCAATTCATCTCAGAAGGCCCCAAAGACCCTCGAGATTGACGAGGGCCTAGTCAGGGTCGAGGCTCCTGCCTTACTGCCTATGGATGCCGGCAAGGTAAGCGAGGTAGAACTCACGCTGTCGGGACAGCGCATACTGGCCACCAAGAGCGACGATAGATGGGTCCTACAGACCCCGTTTAACGACGACGCCGACTCGGAAGCCATAGATCGCATCATAGAGATCTTCAGCGAACTGGCTTCCGACGAAGTTGCCGACCCGGCCGGTGTAGCGGACTATGGCCTTGATCGGCCATACATTACTGCGAAGTT
Source organism: Limnochordia bacterium (assembly GCA_050945315.1). Taxonomy (GTDB): domain Bacteria; phylum Bacillota; class Limnochordia; order DTU080; family DTU080; genus DTU080. Next base: position 17,701 of record JBMNSS010000024.1, read on the forward strand.
TATCGAGGGCGGTCAGACCCGGACATACACCATCGGACGCTATCGGCGCACCGAGGTCTACTATGCCAAGACCTCAGCCTCGGAAGACATCTATGTGGTGCGCGGCCTGCCCGAGGATCTTAAGGTCTTGCGGCCGATCGACTTGGTCAACCGGCAGTTGCTCACCTTTAACCCGGATGACGTAGTCCGCATCGAGGCCGTCGCCCCCGGCGAAGACGTTCAAAGGATCGTTGAAAGACGGGACGGCAAGTGGTTTACCAGCATCGGCGCCCCCGGCATTGTCTTTCAGGTGGAGGAATTTCTACGTGACTTGCGTTACGTTAACGTCTCCGACGTAGTGAGCGCAGGCCCGGGTCAAGGCGTCAGCCCCACCGGCAGCACGATGCGGATCGTACTTACACGCGCTGACGGTAAGCAGCATACTCTTGACGTTGGCAGCCAAGCTGACGACGGTCGCCGCTACTACGTGAAGAGTTCCGACCGTCCGCATGTCTATCAGGTGGTGCAGTTCATCGCCGAGAACCTGCGCGAGAAAATGCGTCAGGTGGGTACCGACATGATGGGGCTCGACCCCGACCGAGTCGTAGAGCTCCGCCTCATCAGAGTCGAAGAGGCCACGGAAGAGGATATCGCAAAAAGCAAGGAGATATCCACCGCGGCTCTGTTGACTGGTGTGATCAGGCGAGACGAGCTGGTACCCGGTTCCAGAGAGACCGTCTTGAACAAGAGCGATGAGACTTGGACGACTGACGGAAAGGTAGCCTTCTCGGTGGGTGCCGTGATCGATGCAATTATCGGTGTCAGTGCTGAGACGGCGGCGCCGGAGGGCGACAATGAGATGTACGGCTTCTATCCTACCGTCGGCGCGGTCCAGATCATCGCCACGCTGGATAACAGAGCGAAGATCACCCTTGATATCGGAACCACAACGCCCGATGGCAAGATGCGCTATGTTCAGTCAAGCTCACGCACCGGTGTCTATCTCTCGCCGGCTGAGAACGTAGACATCATTCTCGACAGCCTCTCGAGAGTGCGCAGTGAACTGTTGGTGTTCGAACCGGCTGACGTGGCCAGCATCACCGTATCCGAGTCTGACTGGGGCGGCAACACATCGTCACGCGTCATCCGTAAACAAGGTAATCAGTGGACGTATGACGGCAAGACCCTGGACGCGGATGCGATTGCATCCTTCCTGGCGAACGTACGGGCTTTGGGTGCCGAGTCAATTCCGCCGCCGGAAGACGATGAGAGTGTTTACGGCTTCTACCCGGCCGCCAACAGCTGGCGCTTGGAGCTGGGCTTCCAAGACGGCACCAGCCTCACTCTGGATGCAGGAGACACCAGATCTGAGGGTAGCGGATGGTTCGCCATAGTCAACTACTTCGTACGCATAAGTGACCTCGACGATATCGTCTTTGTCGGTGAGTTCGACATCGAAGGTCTGCAAGACGACATCAACGATATCCTGCGGTAGCGGAGTCACTGACAAGTAGTCGTAAGAAAAGAAGCGCTCGCATGATCAGACGATCAGGCGAGCGCTTTTTTCACCAAACCGTGAGTGGGAACCTGCACGCGTCGGCTCGGAAAAACCCGGTGAGAGCAAAAAACACGCAAGATGCTAATCCGGGGTCCGGCGCTCTAACTCGAAGCGGCGAACAAGGCAACACAGCAGATACAATGCCCGCGCCCCTATACCTCCTTCGTTCAGCAATCGCTTAGCCAGATCATCCAAGTCCTGTGCGGCTACCTTATCGTCGGACAGATACATCGCAGGCAGCCCGTGCAGCACAAGCTCATGGAGCTCAGGATCCCTAATTCGAGTAACATGCAGGGTCGCATTGTCGTAGAACCAGGCCAAACGAGTCTCGGCAGCATCCAGCGTCTCATAGAAGCTTACGAAATTCAGATCGCCCCCCTGACTGTCTTCAGCGAGATCTATGAGATAGTCGAGCAGTATGTGCCATCCGCAGATCCAGGGGAAGTAGACGTCCACCAGGAGAGTCTGTTGCGGCGGACGTGAACCCGCGGCCGCCTCACATAGGGCGAAAAGCCCCAACGTAGAACCGCATGCCGCAGCGAACTCCTGCCAGTAAAGCGATGCTGTCCCCTGCCATTCCCGGTCAAACCACTCTGTAAGCCTGGACACACGTTGAGACGGTCGCAGGTGTTTATATACCTGAAGATCGGTGTACAGTCCCACGAACCGCTCAACGGCGGGTTGGACGAGACTGAAATAGGGAAATCTCCCAAGCGCATGCCGACACGTTGCCACCAACTCCCGCAGATATCCTCCATCGTCAGACCAGGGATAGAAGGCGTAATAGTCCTTGCCCTCAGACTCCGCCTCTGTGCGAACGGCATCCAGCAGAGATCTGTGCAGGAGGCGAAAGGCACACTCATCTATCACGCCGGCCCTGTCGCACAAGTTATCCAGGTAGTCGCACATTGTCTGATATGCGACGATAAAGCTGAGTAACTCGTTGCGAAAGCCACCCGGGCAGGCGCAAAAGACGCTACCGCCCTGGCAGTGAAACTTCTTGTGAGTCAGGCTGGCCAAAGCCTGGATCCGCAATCGAGGATCAGGAATGGCCGCCGCCCGAGCCCGCCACCTTTTCAGGTTTCTTTCCACCCCGGGCAAGACGCTGACGAGATACCGAATCAGTATTGTGCTCATCGTCGCCGACCATGACAAGGATTCCCACCCCCTACACAGTCTGCCATGAAGAGGGAGGCCTTATGAGGTCGGGCTCTAGGCAAGGGGACAAAAAAGCCCCGGACGGATAGAAGTCCGGGGTCAAACTTAAGCGACAGTACGACCAGACGCTACACTGTCTTAGTCGGCGCCAGGATCATGATCAACTGCCGACCCTCCATGACGGGAGTGCGTTCCACAGTGCCCAGATCCTTCAGATCTGAGGCCAATCCGGCCAATTTCTCCTCGGCCAGAGCTCTGTGTACGATCTCACGACCTCGAAAACGCACAGATATCTTTACCTTATTGCCTTCCTCTAAAAATCTGCGCGCGTTTCTAGCTTTCACCTGGAAATCATGGTCATCGATTTTAGGACGTAGCCGCAGTTCTTTTATCTCTACGACGTGCTGCTTTTTGCGAGACTCGCGTTCTTTCTTGCTCTGCTCATACTTAAACTTGCCGTAGTCCATGACGCGACAAACCGGCGGCTGCGCGTTGGGCGAGACCTCCACCAGATCGAGTCCTCGGGCTCGGGCTTCAGCCAATGCCTCATCAGGAGTAAGAATACCTAACTGATTGCCCTCGGGGTCTATCACACGTACCCGACGTCCTCTAATCTCGTCGTTTATGCGCGGACCCCTGTTGCGGGGAGATCGTACATCACGGAAACCTCTCTGAATAGCTGACCACCTCCGTAGAATTGTCGGTATAATCGCAGGGATATCCCCACCATATACATTGCTGATCCATTATACCACACATTACAGCCTATGCTTACTTAGAATCGCTACGATAGGAAGGATCCATCAATGGATGCATGGTGATCCCTGCCAATTGGTATACCCGTTCCATACGTTCAGCGATCCTCTCCGGAGAGAAGCGCTGTGCATACATGAGGCCTTCTTCACTCATCTGTGCCAGAGCCTGTGGATCCGACAGCATGGCCATGATAGCCTGCGCCATAGGTCCCGGTTCTGATTCCGTAATACATCCCGCTCGACAGACGTCAAGGATGGCTTCACTGGCTTCGGAGCGCACGGCCACCACCGGCACCCCATGGGCCAAGGCCTCCAACATCACCATGCCTTGCGTCTCTTTGTCTGAGGAAAAAACGAAGACGTTTGCCCGCTGATACCAATCTGACACTTGATCGTAAGGCAAAAAGCCGGTGATCGTAATGAATCTCCCTACCCGCAGCTCCTCCGCCAACTCCTCCAAGTGCGCGCGTTCGGGGCCGTCTCCCACCAGCACAAGATGGGCAGGTGTTTTTTTCCTGACCAAGCTAAACGCCTGAATCAGGAGCGGTAGTCTTTTTTCCTTGCCCAAACGACCCACGTAAACCAGGATGGGTGCTGACAGATCCGCCCGGTTCGATTTGGAGGTTCCGTTGTGGGGGCCTACGATGGGGTTGGAGACCACCGCGCAATCCACACCGTATGTCTCGCGGACGAACTCACGGGTGGCCAAGGAGGGGACTACCACTTGATCAGCCTGTTGCACATAATGACTGACCCAGTGAAGAATCGCTCGTTCGGTAGGGGCTCGCAAGGGTTTGGGGAAGTAAACCGCGTATTCATGGTAGACGGAGTGATGAGTGAACACAACTGGAATATCTAACCTGCGACCCACTTGAAGGGCTGCCAGGCCCATGGTGAAGGGGCTGTGCGCGTGAATAACGTCGACTTTCATTGTCCGGACTTGCCGAGTCAAGCTGACGATACTGGGCAGAGGAAAGACGATATTCCCCGGCGGGTAGATGGGAAGAGCCGGGCATCGGCTTATCTGTTCCATCTTGTCTGCGTCATGAGAGTGCCCCATATAACGCGGCCCGAAGATCGTCACCGTATGCCCACGTTCGCGTAAACCGTCAGAAAGACGTTCTATAGAACGCACAACCCCACTTATGTAGGGGAAGTAGGTATCTGAAAACATTGCAATGTGCAGCAAGACCACTCCCGACAATGAGTGCCCGGCCCTAAGGCCAATGATCCGAGCGATAGTCTCTTCGTGGGGCGCCATCAATCTTCCTGCCATGTGATGGCATTCCACCGTTAAGGATTATCTCACAACCCGCTCCGCTTATCCTTTCTATTTTTCCGATCCCGGTTGCGCAAAAATCGGCTGACTCCATGCTGATTGGCCGGCCGCGTCAATACACTCTACTCGTACATATGATGATTTAGGCAATTTGACCCGACCGAAAGTAAGGTTTTCTCCCGCAGCCGCACGCACTGAGCGTCCGCTCCCCCGCGAAGCGATAAACCTTATCTCCTGCACCGGAGAGCAGTGGACCCAAATACTCTCTCCATCCATACAGATATCCAGGATAGCCGGTCCGCAGGTTGAATAAAACATCCCTCGTTTCAGGGCGTCAAG
>JBMNSS010000025.1:0-22733 GCA_050945315.1 Limnochordia bacterium
ACGATTACGCCATCATTGACGAGGCCCATCATCTGGAGAAGGTGGCCACCGATCTGTTGGGCGATGCCCTGAGTCAGTATTCTCTGTCACGGTTTTTGGGTCGCTTGTATCGGCGAAGACAACGAGCCTCCAGCGGTGTATTGGCCAAGGTAGTCAATTTGACCAGTCAATGGTTGCTTGAGGATCGGCAACCCAATCGGGCCGAGCAGGTGCTCTCGTTGATCGAGCACAACGTCTACCCGCTGCTGGCACAGTTCGAAGAGGCTGTACAAAGCTGTTTTGATGCCGCTCAGCTCTGGTTGGGTGATCGGAGTACCCGTCGCATTTCAGGTGAGGGAGACTGGCATACACAAGTCGGTAAGCGGCTCTTTGCACTCGAAGGATTGCTCACTGAACTGAACAAGCATCTTCGGCGGCTGATCAGTGATGTCGCCCCGGTGCTGGAGGATGAACCGGGGGTGCGTACGGAGCTTGAGGCGCTCGCTCAACGGGGAGCGGTCCTGGCCCAACTGGCGGACAGACTGGCTCACGCCCAAGGTGATGGCGAGGTCTTTTGGGTGGAACGACAGCGAGCGCGGGTGCGTGTGTTGGCTGCGTCCTTAGACGTCGCTCCGGCCATGGAGGAGTGGATGAATCATCTTTCGGCCGCCGTTCTTACCTCGGCCACTCTCACCATCGACCGCAGCTTTGATTATATGAGGTCGCGACTGGGTCTGAGCGAAGTCGAGTGCAAGGAACACATTATTCCTTCACCTTTCAATTATAAAGACCAAGTTCTCATCGCCGTTCCAAAAGACATCCCGGATCCGAACGATCCCAGATACCCTCAGGCCCTGAGCGCAGCCTGCGCACGTTTCGTCGAAGCCAGCGGCGGGCGGGCGCTGCTACTTTTCACCTCTTACGCCATGCTCCGCTACGTTGCTCGTGCGCTTGAGCCTGTGAGTGAGCGGGAGGGTTGGCCGCTTCTTGTTCAGGGAGAGCAGAACCGCTCTTTCATGCTGAATGCCTTCCGCGACAGACCAAGCGTTTTGTTGGGCACGGACAGTTTCTGGGAGGGCGTGGATGTGCCCGGGAAGGCTCTGTCTTGTCTGATCATAGCCAAGCTGCCCTTTTTTGTGCCTGATGAGCCGATTGTGGAGGCTCGTCTGGAACTCCTGCGCCAAAGGGGATACGACCCTTTTTACAACTACTCTTTGCCTGATGCGATTCTCAAGTTCAAACAGGGTTTCGGCCGACTAATCCGTACGGGCAGTGATCGCGGGGTGGTCGTAATCTGCGATCGACGTATTGTGACCCGTAACTACGGCCAAGTCTTTTGGGCCTCGCTTCCTGAATGCGGGTCATATCAAGGGACTGTGGAAGAGGTAGCCTCCGCCATCCGTGAATGGCTGTAGACATCCGTCGTTCTTCCCGGGCATATGCATTATCGAAGGCTGCATCGGGAGGATGACGCGGATGGTCTTATATCTCAGCCGAAAGAGGGCTCTGATCTTCTTTTTTGTGGTTGGGGGACTGGTCGCGGCGGGGTTGTTCACAGCGCTGCAGCCCGCAGTTCAGGTAGTGGCCCTGTTGACCAATCGCCTTGTTCCCATCTACAAAGTCGATGTTCCCGGCCGGAAGATCGCTTTTTCTTTTGATGCCACATGGGGTACCGAGCAGACCGATCAACTGCTGAGCATCTTGCGCGAAAACGACGTCAAGACCACCTTTTTTTTGGCGGGAAACTGGGTGGAGAGCAACCCTGACTATGTGCGCAAGATCGCCGCCGCTGGTCACGAGATCGGGAACCACAGCTATGCCCACGCCCATATGAATTCGCTCACACCCGAACAGATCGAGGCTGATCTGCGCAAGAACCACGACCTGCTCTTGCAGCTGACCGGCCGCAAATGTGATCTGTTTCGCCCCCCGTTCGGAGAGTACAGCAATAAGCTCATCGAAGTGGCCAAGAAACTGGGATACCACACCGTGCAGTGGTCGATTGATTCGCTCGATTGGAAGGATGTGAGTGCGGACTTCATGGTCGAGCGTGTCTTGCGCGCCGAGTCCGGTGACATTGTGCTTTTTCACAATGCGGGAAAGAATACGCCTGAGGCTGTGGCCAGATTGCTTCCCGAGTTGAAACGACGCGGGTTTTCGGTAGTTCCCGTAGGCGAGCTGATCTTCAAGGACGGATACTTCGTGGAGCGCCATTCCGGTGTGCAAAGACAGCTTCCCCGGACTGAAAAGGAGCCGATACCATGAAGGTGATTCTCATCAGACCGTGGCAGGCGCGATTGATCATGGCACTGGCCTTTGCTCTATTCTTGGCCGGGGGTTACCATCTGGCCGTTCCCTCGCCGATGATGCCGGCCTTGGGGCCTCCACCAAAGGATGAACCTCTTTTTTCCGTTCCCAACGCCGAGGGTCTGGTCGGATTGGCAGTCAACGTGGATTGGGGCAGTGATCATCTGCCTTCGATGCTCGATCAGTTCCGCCAAGCAGACGCCAAAGTAACTTTTTTTCTCACCGGGCGTTGGGCGGAACAGAACACCGAGTTGGCCCGCCTTCTTGTGGAAGACGGACATGAGGTAGGCAATCACGGCCTCAGCCATGTCCATCCGAAACAACTGGATGAACGGCAGCTGGCTGAACACATCGAGAAGAACCAACAAGTGCTGGAGTCAATTGTCGGGAAGGTGAGCCAACTCTACGCTCCTCCGTACGGAGAGTGGGATCGACGCCTTGTGCGTCAGGTGGCCGCCTTGGGTTACCGAACAGTGCTGTGGACTCTGGATACAATAGATTGGCAAGACCCTCCGCCGGAGCGGATCTTGCAGCGGGTCTTGCCGAAAGTGCAGTCGGGCCATATCATCCTGATGCATCCGACCGCCACCACGGTGCGGGCCCTTCCTCAGCTGTTGCGAGGACTGGAGGAGAAAGGCTTGCGGGCGGTGACGCTCTCCACCATGTTGGCAGCTTCGGAGGGCCAACCTCAAGATGAGCTCAGCATATCCCGGATCACGGCCCAACAGCCGGGATCTTCCTGACCCAGTCGCCACAGGCTGATCCCTCCGAGTTGATACTTCTGCACGAGTTCCAGTTTGTAGCTCAGGCTTTGCCGGTTCTCAAACCAGATTTGCCTTCCGTCGCCATAGCGGATGTAGGGAACCTTGGCCTTGGAGTCCCACAACACTGGTGCTTTGTACCGATCAGCGATGTTCATGGCTGCCTGATACGTCACGGCGCGTCCTTCTCCGTGCCTGGGCCAGTCGTATCCGTAGTTGGCTATGCCGAGGACAATCTTGTGACGGGGTACACCGGCGCTCAAAGCATAGCGAATGACATCTTCCACCCAAGATACAGAGGCTATAGGCCCCGGAGCTCCTCCGCTCCAGTGCTCGTCATAGGTCATGAGCATGATCTGGTCGGTATAGCGACTCAAGAACGCGTAATCGAAGGCCCCTGACCATGAATCGTTAGGTAATTCACGCGTCTTGGAGGGAACTGCTATTGTGACCTCGAACCCAACAGGGTGAAGAACCTCATAGAGTTCCCGCATAAAGGCGTTGAGATGGTTCCGGTCAGCAGGACGAACCATTTCGAAGTCTATGTGCACACCACTCATGTTCCAGGCCTTGAGAACCTCAAGGATATTGTGGACCAGCCGCTGTCTGGCGGTCGGGTTTGAGAGCAGCTGGTGGGCCAGTGTGGAGCTGAAATTCCCGCGACCTTTGGTGTCAAGGGCTGTGTTATGAATCAGGGCATACGTGCGAAGTCCTCTCTCACCGGCGTATCTTAGGGCAGCCGCAATGTCCTGGGTGTCAAAAGACGCGACCAAATCGCCGGTGGCCGTGACCTCCCAGGTCCACGGGCTGATCGCCGTCAACACTTCGTCGTTGGCTCGCAGCGACGGGAAGGACGGCAGACGACTGTCCGAGACATAGTAGCCTAAAACGGTATACGGCATCTGCCGACCGGGAGTCTGCCGGCTGGCCGGCATGACCGTAAAGGCGGTAACATAGCCCACTTCGCCCGATGACAGACGGATTTGGTACCAGCTGCCGTCGCGTTTGAGTATCTCAACATAGTCACCCCGTCGTAGCTCGGCGATGCTTTCCCGACTTCCGACGGCGTCGTAGACGACGACAACGTTGCCTGTGACTACACCCAGACTGTTGTCGGAGGTGCTTTCGGTGACCTGCGATGCGGGAGGATCCGCCGATCTTCGAGCAAGCGGCATTTCGCCCCCGAGCAGGCTGGAGAAATACAGTGCTAAAGATATGAGTGTAACCAGAGCTCCTTGAAACACCGCCTGCCTCCTTTGTCTCACACGCCATACAGTAGGCGGCGAGGAAGCCCCGAAAAGGCATGGGCTCTTATGACGCTTCTTCTTTGAAAAAGGAGCAGTCCCTTTGAACAGAATTGTGTAGCCCCGGTAGAAGCTGGTTGTGAACGTATGGACTCTGTTTCAACCTTTACACGGTCCCTTACGCGTCTCTATAATGAGTTGTGGCTTGTTTCGCAAGTCCAATGAGCGGGAGGAGTCGCTGATTGTATCGTAAGACAACTCTGGACAACGGTGTCCGTGTGGTTACTGAACACATCCCGTACGTGAGGTCGGTGACTCTTGGCTTCTGGTTTCAGACAGGCTCCCGGGATGAAGATGCCGACAACAATGGGATTTCTCATTTTATTGAACATATGGTTTTTAAAGGTACCAAGACCTGCACCGCCAGGGAGATCGCCGAGATCATAGATGCCGCAGGCGGGCAACTCAATGCATTCACCGGCAAGGAACACACGTGTTTTTATGTCCGTGTTTTAGACGAGCACCTGCGCTTAGGCCTGCGGGTTTTGTCCGACATGGTTACAGACTCCTGTTTCAACGAGTGTGAGATGAAAAAAGAAAAGGGCGTCGTCATTGAAGAGATCCGAATGTATGAGGACTGCCCTGACGAAGTAGTGCACGACATGTTAGCCGGTGCGGTTCTTGCCGGACACCCCCTGGGCAAGAGGATCCTGGGAACGGAAGAGATCATCGCCGGCCTCGATCGCGACGCGGTGATCGAGCACATGAGAAAACACTACACGGCCGGCAACCTTGTGGTAGCGGCGGCCGGAAACGTGACGCATGAGCAGGTCGTGGAGTTGGTCGGCGAGTTTTTGGGGAACATGTCAGGCGAGGCGACTCCGTTTTCGGAGGCTACCACTTGTGTCAAGCCCCGTAGCCGGGTTCGCACCAAGGACACCGAGCAAGTCCATCTTTGTCTGGGAACGCTCGGTGTGGGCAGGCGCAGCGAGCAGCGTTACGCCCTTTACGTGCTTGATGCGGCCTTTGGCGGAGGGATGAGCTCGCGGCTCTTTCAGGAGCTGCGCGAAGAGCGCGGGCTGGTGTATGCGACTTATTCGTATCACACGCTTTTCCAGGATACAGGTCTGTTTTCCATCTATGCCGGGTGCGGGCCCGGCAATGTGACGCATGTCATCGAGTTTGCACAGGCCGAGTGTGACAGGCTTGTGAAACATGGGTTTAACGATCTCGAACTCCATCGAGCGAAAGAGCAGCTGAAAGGATCGCTGATGTTGAGTCTGGAAAGCACGGCGAATCGCATGAGCCGTCTGGCCAAAAGTGAGCTTTTGGACGGAGTGTTTTTGACTCCGGATGAGCTGATAGCACGGATTGACGCCGTTACCCCGTCGCAGGTCCACGCCATCGCGGAAGAGATTCTGGGCAACGATCAACGGGTTACGGTAGCCATCGGCCCTATCGAGGCCTCTTCCGTGGGCATTGAAGAAGTGACTGAGGAGTAGCCAGTTTATGCAACGTGAAATAGAGGTAAAGGTCAAACGAGTCGGGGTAGGGCACGTCAAGTTGCCTGAGTATCAAACACCCGGGGCTGCCGGACTGGATCTGGCAGCCAACATCCCTGCGCCCGTAACCCTCGAGGCAGGTTCTCGCCGGCCGATTCCGACCGGCATAGCCATCCAGATCCCGACGCGGAGCATTATGGGGCTTGTCTTTGCCCGCAGTGGGCTTGCTGCCCGTGCCGGTATCAATTTGGCCAATGGTGTGGGAGTCATTGACTCCGATTACATAGGTGAGATCATTTGTGTGCTCCAGAACAATGGCGACCAACCTTATGTGGTGCAACCCGGTGATCGGATTGCACAGTTGGTCTTCGTGCCCTTGGTCGTGGCCGAATTGCGGGAGGTGGAGCATCTGGAATCGACTGAGCGCGGATGCGGAGGGTTTGGCTCTACAGGAGTATAGTCAGTGCTCGATCGGCATAAGGTGCAGTAGACAACTCGTTTTTCGGTGGTGACAGCATGCGCTACTCCGAGCTGATGGGCAAAGAGATCGTCGACGTTTCGGCGGGTACGCGGCTGGGGTTGGTAGCGGGCACTGACTTGGTGATTGATACGCTCACCGGTTCTTTGGAAGCCTTGGTGGTTTTCCGGCGCTCCGGTTGGTTTTCGGTTCATGAGATCACCGTGCCGTGGCACGGCGTCAAGAAAGTCGGTAAGGATATGATCATCGTGGATATCAGTGCGGCTACTGAGCCGTTGACGAGCCATTCCACCGTGTCCGAGGTCAGGAGGACTCGCCATTTCGTGCCCGGTGTGAGCGTCGATCCCGGTGATTCCGATGACTCCGCGACGGCATCCCTATCGGTTGACACTGAAGAGCCGGATTCCACGTCCGTTGAACTGGCGACGGACAAGAACAGAAGACATTTTTGGCGGCGCAGAGAAGGCTAGATTCTCTCGCTGTGCCACAGGAATGGACAAGTCGGTCAGAGAGGTGCTGAATATGGCGTTACGAGTTCTCGTCTCCGGAGCTGGCGGAAAGATGGGACGGGAAGTGGTCAAAGCCGTGCACGGTGCTCCGGATATGGAGCTCGTGGGTGCAGTGGATCCGGGATATGAAGGTGAGAGTGTCGCTGCATTGGCGGGGATAGAGGGAATCTCTCTGTCCGTGCACGCTGATCTTGGACAGGCTTTGGCGACTCGGCGTCCCGATGCGGTGGTGGATTTCACGGCCCCCAAGGCAGTCATGGCCAATGCGCGGATCGTCTTGGGGGCCGGCGTTGATCTGGTGATCGGCACTACGGGACTGAGCAGCGATGATCTGCTTGAACTCGACGAGCGGGCTCGATCCCGGGATTTGGGGGTCGTCCACGCTCCGAACTTCGCTTTGGGCGCCGTGCTGATGATGCGCTTTGCACGTGAGGCAGCCCGTTTTTTTCAGGATGTGGAGATCATTGAGCTTCATCATGATCAGAAAAAAGACGCTCCGTCGGGTACGGCCATCAAGACCGCAGAGATGATCTGTGAAGCGTGGCAGGGCGAACGCGGTCGAAATGCCGCAGTGAGCGAAGAACTGGTGGACGGTGCACGGGGCGGGGATTTTCAGGGAATCCATATCCACAGCGTGCGCTTGCCCGGGCTTGTGGCGCATCAGGAAGTTCTTTTCGGCGGATTGGGGCAGACGTTGAGCATCAGGCACGACTCCATGAGCAGAGAGTCTTTTATGCCCGGTGTCTTGCTGGCTCTGAGTCGAGTAGGCAACATTCGGGGACTGGTATACGGTTTGGAGCATTTGCTTTTTGACAGCTAAGATCATCCCTCAGGCAGACAAGCACCGCCTCCGGAGCCAGACATATATTACTAGCAGCCGTGAGGGCGTGAACGTCGCAGCGGCGATGAAGAGTAGATCCAGCGATCCGCCAAGCCTGCGCATTTGTGGAGGGGGAGGCACGGTGCGTCGTCGTATATTGGAAGGCAAGACGATAGCGCTCCTGGGAGGGGACGAGCGTGAAGTAATCCTGGCGCAGGCGCTGCTCGACCAGGGCGCACGGCTGCTTCTGGTTGGATATGATGAGCGTCCGCGCTTGGCTCAAGCCATTCACTGCGACTTGCTCTCCGCAGTTCAGCAGGCCGACACTGCAGTGGCACCCATGAGCAATACAGATGCTGAAGGACGCATCAAGGCCACTTTGGATCCCACTGCGGAACTCTGGCTTGATGATGCGGTGTTTGCGGCCCTGGCCGGGAAAACGCTTTTCATCGGTATGGCCAAGCCGCTCGTGCAGGAGTTGGCCGGCCGTCACGATGTTAGAATCGTGGAGACGGCCGAAATTGACGAGATAGCCGTCTTGAACTCCATACCCACTGCCGAAGGGGCTATCTTGCGAGCCATGACGGAGCTTCCTACGACCGTTCACGGTAGCTCCAGCCTGGTGGTTGGGTTCGGGCGTTGCGGCATTACTCTGGCTCGTATGCTGCATGGCTTGGGGGCGAGAGTCGTCGTAGCGGCGCGCAACAGGGCTCAGCTGGCGCGAGCGTATGAGATGGGGCTGGCTGCCATACACCTTGATGATATATCACAGGCTGTACAAGAAGTCGATGTGGTGTATAATACGGTACCGGCTCTTGTGCTCACCGAAGAGGTCATAGAAGCTCTGCCACAGCGGGCAATTATCGTTGACATCGCCTCAGCGCCCGGCGGTACGGATTTTGTCGCCGCCCGACGCAAGAGAATCAAAGCCTTTCTCGATCTGGGAATACCGGGTAAGGTGGCACCGCAGACGGCGGGTGAGATTCTGGCTCGCACCATGCCACGCTTGATCGCTGATCTGGATCGTCGCTAAGGACAAGAGAATCCGCCCTCACCTGACAAGAGAAGGGGTGGGGCGAGTGCAGTTGGCGGGCAAGTGTATCGGATGGGGTTTTACGGGCTCGCACTGTAGTTTCGACGAGGTTCTGCCCGAGATCAAGCGCTTAGTTGACGAGGGAGCATGTGTGGTGCCGGTGTTGTCGCCGGCAGTGGCAGGGACTGACACCAGGTTTGGCACGGCCAAGGATCTCATTGAACGGCTGACCGTTTTGACCGGGAGACAGCCGATTACCAGTATCGTTGAAGCCGAACCGACAGGTCAGGGAGCTGCTTTTGACTGTTTTGTGATCGCCCCCTGTACGGGAAACACTCTGGGCAAGCTGGCCAATGCGGTGACCGACACCTCGGTGCTGATGGCTGCCAAGGGCGCATTGAGAAATCTGAGACCTGTCGTGATCGCCATTTCAACGAATGATGCTCTGGGAGCCAATGCCCGCAATCTCGGCGTTGTGCTCAATATGCGCAACGTGTATCTGGTACCTTTCGGACAAGACAACCCGGTGGCCAAGCCGAATTCGTGCGTGGCGGATTTCAGCAAGATTGCGGAGACTATAGGGACCGCCCTGGAGGGCAGGCAGTTGCAGCCGGTGCTTGTGGAGCGCAGCCGGCGGATGGTGCGATAACTCGGGGTGGAAGAAGTGGGGGAAAGCGAATGCGGAAGCGTAATGTGGCGATTGTCGGAGCAACCGGTGCGGTAGGCGAGGAACTCCTTGGACTACTTGTCGAACGAGGCTTTCCCTATGGCGGACTGCGGCTTTTGGCTTCGCCCCGCAGCGCCGGTAGGAGAATAACGGTGGGTGATCGTGAGTTCGTCGTCGAAGCTCTCAGTCCGCAGAGTTTTTCGGGGATCGATGTGGCCTTCTTCAGCGCGGGCGGCGGTGTCAGCCTTGAGTATGTCCCCTATGCAGTGGAATCCGGAGCCGTCGTCATTGACAATACCAGTGCTTTTCGAATGGATCCCGAGGTGCCGCTGATCGTTCCCGAAGTGAACGGTGAAGAGATAGCCAAGCATAAGGGTATCATTGCCAATCCCAATTGCTCCACAACCATCATGGTCATGGTCTTGGGACCCTTGCATGAGCATACGCCGATCAAACGAGTCGTGGTCTCCACCTACCAGGCGGTATCAGGGGCAGGTGCCCGGGCTATCGATGAGCTGGAGCAGCAGGTCAGAGCTCATGTGGCGAGTCAACCTTTGCAGGCCAATCTCTTGCCCTATTCCGCGGCAGATAAGCACTATCAAATAGCCTTTAACTTGCTGCCCCACATCGATTCCTTCCAGGAGATGGGCTACACTCGTGAAGAGTGGAAGATGGTCTATGAGACGCAAAAAATCATGGGGGAACCCGATCTTAAGGTGACGGCGACCACGGTGAGGGTGCCTGTCATCCGCAGCCATTCGGAAAGCATCAATATCGAGTTTGTCGCTCCCGTTTCCGCGGATGAGGCCCGACGAGTTCTCAGCACGGCTCCCGGAGTTGTGGTGAAGGATGATCCTGAGCGGATGGAGTATCCAATGCCCATAGATGCCACGGGTAAAGATCCCGTCTACGTCGGACGCATTCGTGAAGACAACTCATTGGCCAACGGTCTCAATCTCTGGGTCGTGGGTGATCAGATCCGCAAGGGTGCCGCCCTAAACAGTCTGCAGATCGCGGAGTATATGATAGAGCATAACATGATATAGACTCCGAGTCCGGTGGTGATGCCGCATTGAGGATCATCGTGCAGAAGTTCGGCGGTTCGTCCGTCGCTACCGCGGCCCTGCGCGAGGAGGCGATCACGCAGGTAGCGAGAGCCTTGGAAGAAGGCTTGCAACCAGTGGTCGTGGTGTCTGCGATGGGGCGTTTCGGTGATCCCTATGCGACTGACACTCTAATCGCCTTGGGGCGAGAGAACGGTGCCGCTTTGGGATCTCGGGAACTGGATCTGCTGATGTCTTGTGGGGAGACCATCTCAGCGGCTATCATGGCTATGACCATGAGATCCAAAGGACTGCCCGCGGTGGCGCTGACCGGGGCCCAAGCCGGTATTATTACGGATAGCCGGTTCGGCGAGGCTCGGGTCTTACGGGTGAATAGCGATCGTCTTCTGCGTGAACTTGACAACCGGAGTATCCCGGTGATTACGGGTTTTCAAGGCATCACCGCCCAGGGAGAGATCACGACCCTCGGCCGAGGGGCCAGTGACACATCAGCGGCCGTGATCGGTGTGGCTCTGGGTGCTGAACTGATCGAGATCTTCACCGATGTCGACGGTGTAAAGACCGCTGATCCTCAAGTGGTTCCGCAGGCGGTGACTCTGGAACGTATGACGTATTCAGAAGTGGTGGAGATGGCACTTTTGGGGGCCAAGGTGTTGCATCCCAGAGCGGTGGAGATCGCGCGCCAAGGCCGGATCCCGTTGAGAGTGCGTTCCATACACGGTGAAGGTTCCGGCACACTGATCAACGACGGGTATGTTTCCGGACAAAACGGAGAGGCAAGCAAAGACCGTCTCGTAGTCGGCATAGCTCATGTACCGGGTCGGGCCCTGGTGCGGCTCGACATGTCATCAGAAGGCGCTTCGGAGACCGTTCCGGCTGTTTTTTTCCGGGCTCTGGGAGATGCGGGCATCAGTGTGGATATGATTGAGCTGTCACCGGAGCACTTACGGGTCACCGTAGCCGAGTCGCAGGCGGAGACGGCCAGAGAGATTCTTAACGGACTTGACCTCAGTGTTGAGGTTGTGCCGGGTTTTGCCAAGGTTTCGGTGGTCGGAGCCGGAATGCACGGCGTACCCGGGGTGATGGCCAGATTGACGGAAGCCTTGGCAGGCGTGGGTGTGTCGATTTATCAGAGTACTGACTCGCATGCCAATATCTCCTGTTTGGTACGTGAGGAAGAGGCATCTTTGGCGATTGCCACGTTGCATGAGGAGTTCCGGTTGCATCTGAAGTAGTTGAGCACTTGAGTCGATCGACCGACTGCCTCGGGCCTGGCGGGTCGGCGAAGGTCTGTCATGTGCGGCGACAGTCGCAAGCTCAACCGGTCTGAGTGCTTCGAGCACTTCGTTGCGAGCAAATGAACGGGCACCCTGGGGTGTTCCTCAAGCTCCCGGCTCTGCGGCAGGTGATTGTACAACACGGGTTGAGGCAGCGGTCGGTGTACCTGCAGAAGGCCGCTCGATAGCATTGGAGAGGAAACCGTTGCCACCTTAAAGGTGTGTACCCATTGAACAGGTGCGTGAGCAGGGGTGTTTTGGTGGCCGCACCGCGCAACATCTTTATTCTGGGAGGAATTGCTTTGTTTGGCTCTGTGATAACAGCAATGGTAACTCCGATGCGGGAAGACGGAGCACTTGATCTTGCGAAGGCAGAGCAGTTAGCGCGCCATCTGGCAGATAACGGAACCGACACCGTTTTAGTGTGCGGCACGACGGGCGAGTCGCCCACGCTATCCGACGACGAAAAAGTGGCACTTATGAGGGCTGTAGTCAAGGCCGTTGAGGGGCGAGCCAAGGTGATGGCCGGGACAGGCAGCAATGATACCCGGCACAGTATTGAACTTTCACAAAGAGCCCAAGAGGCCGGAGTTGACAGTCTTTTGCTCGTAGTGCCCTATTACAACAAACCGCCGCAACAGGCTATGTATGAGCACTTTAAGGCCATTGCCGAAAGCGTTGATCTGCCTTGCATGATCTACAACATCCCCGGGCGAACAGGGGTCAACCTTCTTCCCGAGACTCTGGCGAGACTGTCTCAGGTTCCCGGTATTGCGGCTGTCAAGGAGTCCAGCGGAAACCTGGATCAGGTGTCTGATATCTGCCGTGCCGTGGCGGAGGGGTTTGCGGTTTACTCCGGCGACGACAGCCTGACCTTGCCGATTCTCTCCGTTGGCGGTGTGGGCGTAGTCAGCGTTGCCTCTCATCTGGCAGGTCCGCAGATAAAGCAGATGACAGAAGACTTCCGGGCCGGCAGGGTCAAGGATGCGGCGGCAATGCATCATCGCCTGGCGCCTTTGTTTAAGGCACTTTTTGTCACGACCAATCCCATTCCCGTGAAGTGGGCGATGAGCCTGATCGGTATCGATTGCGGGCCGACGCGTCCTCCGCTCATGGCACCGACCGTATCTGAGCAAGCTACTATCACGGCAGCTGTGCGAGTCCTGGGCGTGGTGGATTGATGCCGGGCTGAAATCTTGATTTATTGGATTTTTCGACCGCCGGGTCGATTATGTGCGGCGAGCATCGCCGACTCCACCGGTCAAGAGAGTGTGCATGACACGGCGACCCGGAAGTGCGTCATCGATTCCGGGCTTCGCGGCAGGTGATTGACTGAGACCACGGTGATGAAGGCGCCAGACCATGATGAGGCCCCTGTTAAGGCGTGTGTTATCTTGACGGGTGTTCAGATGCGGGTGGTACACTCCCGCATCCGGTCTCACTTGACGCCGGAGCGTTGGAAAGGCGTTTCCTGTGATCGCGCCGTCCCGTGGTACTAAAGGATCTTGCGGCTTCAGTGCACACCGAGCGCGGGTTTGTGGGGCTCGGGTGCGCTGAAGCTGTTGGAGTATCAACGTAGATCGATCAACCGGACCGCCGTGGGTATGATCGAGTACGCATCGAACGAGGTGGTGTTTTTTTTGTGAGTGATAATAAAGTAGACAGCCTTATTCTCGTCCCGCTCGGCGGAGTCGGCGAGATAGGCAAGAATATGTGGGTAGTCGGATACGGCGATGATCTCGTCGTCTTGGATTGCGGAGGTATGTTCCCCGAAGAAGATATGCTGGGGGTTGACCTCGTCATTCCGGATATCAGCTATTTGATTGAAAACTCCGATCGGGTACGGGCCATCGTTTTGAGCCATGGCCATGAAGATCACGTAGGCGCCCTGCCGTACGTCTTGCAGCAGCTGGATGTGCCCGTCTATGGGACAAGGCTCACTTTGGGCCTGGTGCAGGGCAGGCTCGAAGAACACGGGCTTAGCAGACAGTGCAGACTGCATGAGGTTCAGGCCGGACAGTCGTTGCAGTTGGGATCAATGACACTCGAGTTCATCCATGTGAATCACAGTGTCGCCGATGTCGTGGCCACAGCGGTCCATACCCCCGCGGGTACCATCGTATATGCCACGGACTTCAAGTTTGATCACACTCCGATTGACGGTCGGGTGACGGATATGCAACGGCTGGCCACCTTGGGAACCAACGGGGTGCTGTGTCTTTTGTCCGACAGCACCAACGCTGAGCGTCCGGGCTATACATTGTCCGAAAAAGTCGTGGGCGAGACCTTCATGGATGTCTTCAGACGTGCTCAAGGCCGGATCTTGGTGGCGGCGTTTGCTTCACACGTACACCGCATTCAGCAGGTGATCGCGGCGAGTGTTCGCTTTGATCGCAAGGTATGTGTGATCGGGCGCAGCATGGTCAACAACGTCGGCGTCGCGTCCCGGCTCGGCTATTTAGACCTGCCTGACGGGTTGCTTATCAATGTCGAGCAGATGGAAGACTATCCGCCGGAGAAGTTGACCATCATCACCACAGGCAGTCAGGGAGAGCCGATGGCGGCTTTGACCCGTATCGCCATGGGCGAGCACAGGCAGATTGAGGTTGTACCGGGCGATACCGTGATCATCAGTGCGTCGCCCATACCGGGAAATGAACGTTTCATCGGCAGGACCATTAATCAGCTGTTCCGCCAGGGCGCTGAGGTGATCTACCACGCAGTCTCCGGGGTTCATGTCTCCGGTCACGCCAGTCAGGAAGAGCTCAAATTGATGCTCAACTTGATCAGTCCGCGCTATTTCATCCCCATACACGGTGAATACCGGATGCTTGTCCAGCATGCACGACTGGCCGAAGATGTGGGTCTGTCGCCGGAAAACGTCATGATCGCTGAGATCGGCGACATGATAGAGATCGCCGCCACAAAGTTTGAGAAGGTGGCGAAGGTTGAGGCCGGCTCGATTATGGTCGACGGACTCGGCGTGGGAGATGTGGGAGCAGTAGTCTTGCGCGATCGTCAGCAACTGGCCCAAGACGGTATTCTCGTGGTCGTTGTCACCATTGACAAAGAGACGGGAGAGATCTTGGCGGGCCCTGAGTTTGTGTCGCGGGGATTTGTCTATGTACGTGAGTCGGAGCGGCTCTTTGAAGAGGCTAAACAGCGTGTACAAGTGGCCTTGGAATCGTGTGAGCCTTCGTTCGAAGAATGGAACGTGCTGAAGAACCAAGTGCGCAATACCTTGTCCGGCTTCTTCTGGGAACGCACAAGGCGCAGACCGATGATTCTGCCGGTCGTAATGGAAGCATAGGGCAGACGAAGTCGACTGTATACACAAAAAGAGGGGTGGCAGCTTGCTGCGCCCCTTTTTTGATGGGGATCATGATCTCAGACATGAATCAGCCGACGGACGTGGATACTAAGCAGGGCGAACCATAGCCTTGAGAGGATGAAGCGCAGTGTATGATGAGCCCCAAACCGAGCAATCGGCCACTCCTACCCTCTTGCAGCAACTTGGGCAGGTGCAACCCCCTCCTAGGATGGATTCATGCATTCACCTGCTATCCGTGATCGGACAGGTTGAAGGCCATATCCTGCTTGCTCCCAAGAACAAGACGACCAAGTATGAGCATATTATCCCGCAGTTGGTGGCCATCGAACAAAACCCCAAGATCAAAGGCCTTTTGTTGGTCCTCAACACCGTAGGAGGCGATATTGAGGCGGGGCTGGCCATAGCTGAAATGGTACGGACTCTCTCCAAACCTTCGGTGTCGCTTGTCCTGGGAGGGGGACATTCCATCGGAGCCCCCATCGCCGTTGCGGCGGATTATTCGTTTGTGGCTGAGTCGGCTACCATTACCATTCATCCCATCAGACTGAGCGGTCTGGTCATCGGTGTGCCGCAAACGTATGAGTATCTGAGCAAGATGCAGGACAGAGTGATCAATTTCATTGTCAGCAACTCGCGCATGAGTGAGGCATCCCTTCGTGAGCTGATGTTTCGCACCGGAGAGTTGATGAGAGATGTTGGGACGGTCTTAGTCGGACAAGAGGCCGTGAACGTCGGTTTGATCGATGAGCTGGGAGGTTTGTCGCAGGCGATGAACAAGCTGAGAGAGCTGATGGCCGATCGTGAGTCGGCTTCTTCTTCGACGCTGACGGGTTTTCCGTGGTCTTGAGACTAAAGGAGCGATGGTTGATGTTCTATACGATCGTCCCGGATGAATGGCTCATCGACGATCTGCACACGCAACGCAGATTGCTGACCATCTCGCGGGAGGGATTGCTTCTGCAGGTGGAGCCGGTGGAGGCGCCGTATGCCCGACTGCACAGGGTCTTTTCCACTGATCCCCACGACTATCTCGATCCGCGGTGGCAGCCGGGAAGCGTGGTCAGTCTGACGGCGGAGGATCTTGACGACGCATATCTGCACGGAGACGAGGAGTTGTCATCAGGGGCTTTCTCTCGGGAAGGGACGCCAGATCAGTATCTCGGCTTCCGGTTTGGCTAGAGACGGCGTGGCCGGCTCGGCCGCATCTTCTTTCTCCGGCATATCCTCTTCCTCGTCGTCCTCTTCGTCCTGTGGTCGTTCTTCCTGTCGTCTCTCTTTCGTTCGTTCTTCCGTTGCTTCCTGAGAAACGGGTGCGGATTCTTTGGCGGCTCGCATTTCTCCGCGCAAGCATCCGATCTCTTCGTGCAGCGAACTCAATTCGCGTCGTATCTGATGGATGTAGCTTTCCAGTTCATCCAGTCGTTCGGTGGTAGCGGTGTCTGCCACCACAACGTCCGTGAGTTGCAGCTCATCTTCACCGGGAGACAACGGATAATCGCTCTCTGAGAGACTCTCGCTTTCGGCGGACATAGCTTCGCCGGACAGGGGCGGTGTCTCATCTTCATCGCAGGAATCGTCCGGCTGAACGTTCTCGTCTGAAAAAGCATCCGGTTCCGGGTCAAAAGAGGGTTGCTCCACCGGTTCTTCCGGAGGATCCGAATCAGTCGTCTGGTCTGTTTTCAACGAGGCGAGAGTATCGGCGGGTTGAGCGTCTATACTCCAGACTTCAAAGGTCAGATGCATGGTGTGGCGCAGCTGCTCGTTGTCCGGATCATACGCATGATCGTGTCTGATCTCCACAACGCGCGCATCGATCTGGCCCTGTACATTCGGAGGAATAGGCACCTCACAATGCCAGGGGATCTCCGCACTCTGACCTTGTACTCGATCATTGCCCGCGATGTTGTAATACACGAAGACTTGGAGTTGACCGCGCACTAAGGCCATGTCATCTTGGCGATCGGCGCTGCATGTCAGCACTTGATCACGGATATCTACTACACGAATCGCACCAGGCAACTGTCCGCCACCTTCCAACACAAGCTCAAGACGTTCGTGCCAGCCCGAGCCCGGCACAGGTTGTTGCATGGTGTGCACCTTCCTCCCGACGTCATGTGTGTCCCCTCTTGATACCTATGTCGCCCTGTGGCCGAACATGCGACCACGAGTTGGCGGCGGAGGGCAATTATTACCAAAGTGGCACCTAAAGGGTCCTTTGGATGGTGTCCAGAAATCCTCAAGCGGTGTGAAGTCAGTCAATATTTGCCGTTTGAGGAGGTTCGTGTCTTGATCGCGAAAAGAAGCGGATGTCTGGTATTGGCTCTTGTCGTATTGATGGGAGCGGCCACACTTGGCGAAGCTGCGTCATTCAACTTCGGCTACAGCACCTTCGACACGGGTTCCGGCAGTGAATCCGGTTGGAACTTGAACTGGAGTTGGTTCAGCCCTGGGCTGACTCCGAAACCCGTGCAGCCCGAGCCGAAACCCGACCCGGTCAAGCCGCCGGTACAGAAGGGCGATCTGACCAGCGAAGAAAGCCTGGCTGTGGCCAAGGTCAACGCTGAGCGCAAGGCCCGAGGGATCCATGAGCTTAAAGTCAACGACACTTTGGTCAGACTAGCCCGGCTGAAGGCCAAAGACATGGCGGAAAAAGGATACTTCAGCCATATCTCACCCACCTACGGTTCGCCTGCTGAAATGATGGAGGCGGCCGGACTTCGCTTCAAATGGTGGGGCGAAAACATTGCCCGGGTCTCATCCGTGACCGTCGCTCATGAAGCCTACATGGAGAGTCCGGATCATCGGGCCAACATCCTGTCTGCGGGCTATACGGAGATAGGGGTAGGGGTGTACAAGAAGGGCAACCGTGTTTATCAATCGCAGCTATTCATGAAGCCCCGTTAGCATGTGCTTGGCGGAAACAGGCCCTGCCCACAAAGGCGGGGCCTGTTTCTGTTGTCTTCTTGCTTAGTCCAATTGGGGAGGAAACGGTGGCCAGAATTCGCCGCGCTCGCAAAGATCGGCCCATTCGGGGCAACCGATCGGTGACACCTGCGTGCATTCCGGTGGTTGCGGGCAAAAGCGCGCTCTTTCAATCTCCAGCTGAACCATGAATGTCACTTTGATGACCATGAAGATGCCAACCTCGCACTCCACGATGCCTCGGATCTCTTCGATCTCGCGCACTCGGCAGTTGAGGCACCGAACCAGGTGAAAGAACTGTAGCTTCATACCCTGGCGGGCACCCCGCAGACGGATCCGTTTGCGAAACTTGAACGTCCTTCTGGCAGTGTGATCGTTGCCTTCAGAATCCGTGTAGAGAATCTCCTGAACCCACTCTAATGTGAACTCCACTTCGCCGTCGCGGGGAATCCCCGGCGATACTACACGCACGTCAGTCACATCGCAGGCCACGATGTTAGCCGGTTCAGGGCACAGGTCAGTGAAGCGGACCGTCGGACATTCACATACTGTGCACTCGTCATACACCTTCTCCACCATTATGCACTCCGGACGGTATTCCTCGCCCTCGGCCCCTGCAATCGGTGGCAGATTCTCGGTACGCGGCTGTTGCCAGTAACTGAGATTAAAGCTACTGCTCCTTGCCATAGGGGTTCTTTCCCTCCTTCGTGCAAAGCCTCTGCCGCGGGAAGTCCTCACGGCACGGTTTGCTCACGAGCTGCTACATAGTATGGGGGTACTGTCGGATTGGTGCGCGGTTCCTGGTTTCGTATAGGAGGGAAAACTCGGGACAGAATAAACGTGAGTGGTCTGGATCTACATACGGTTCCGGGAGTGAAAAACAGTGCGCATAACACGGTGCAGTGCTATTCGCATAGTGGTTTTGACACTGCTGGTAGGTGTGTCCGCTACACTCATGGGTCACTTTCTGGCGGTCCGTCTGACACGGATTGAGGCGCAGAGTTCGGCGGGCTGGGATATAAACCTGCTGGCCCGGGTCGTGGCTGCGGAGGCGCAGGGCGAGCCGTTTGCAGGTCAAGTCGGCGTGGCGGCGGTGATTCTCAATCGCGTTCGCCATCCTTCTTTTCCGAACACCCTCAGCGGGGTGATCTACCAACCTCATGCTTTTGAATCAGTTACCAACGGGCTGATTTGGCGCAGAACACCTGATGCTGCAGCCGTCTCTGCGTCCAGACAAGCCATCAATGGCTGGGACCCCACCTACGGAGCCGTTTTTTTCTGGAACCCGGGTAAACCGGTCAGCCCGTGGATATGGTCTCGCCAGATCATAGCACACATCGGACAGCATGTCTTTGCGCGCTAGGTTAGAAGGGGGCGGTGTATCGTGGAACGGCACTGGCGGACTGCCGTCACGGCGGCGGCGATCCTGGTCGCATTGAGTGTGGTCTGGGGAGTCTCCCAGATGAATGCCCGTCGGACAGCGGAGCGTCAGCTGGCGGCAGGCTATCAAGAACGCTTCTTTGATGCCGTGGCTCACATTGAGAACATCGAAGTCTTGCTCGGTAAGGCGATAGTCGCATTGGCACCGGCCAAGCGGAGTCATGAACTGTCCGTCACTCTTTTTTCGGACCTTTGGCGCCAAGCCTTTGCCGCCCAGGCCAATCTGACGCAGCTGCCGCTCTTGCAGGGCGCGCTGATGCACACCGGAAAGTATCTTACGCAAGTCGGTGACTTCGGTTACATGCTTGCCCGCAAGATCAGTGCGGGAGAGACCATCGGCGACGAGGATCTGGCCAAGCTCGAGGAGTTCCGGCGCGATGCGGCAGTTGTCAATCAGGCCATGCAGCAAGCACAGGCCAGCGCCGCCCAAGGTACTATGCCATGGTCGGACATCCGGCAAAAGACGAATCTTCGCCTGGCGCGGCGCTCGACCGAAGTGAGTGAAGACCGCTTTGCCCGTCTGGAGAAGCAGGCAGCTGAATTCCCTACGATCATCTATGACGGGCCGTTTTCTGACCATGTGGTCCAGCAAGAACCCAAGGGGCTGACCGGTTCGGCGATATCCGAGGAGCAAGCCATCCAGATTGCGGAGGCCTTCATGGGCAAGGCGCAACAAGAGCGAGTCGTCGCTGAGGTTGTGGGCCGAGTTGACGGATCGTTACCGAGCTATCAGTTGCGGGTGAATCACGCAGCGAGGAAAGATCAGGAGATCGCCCGCTTGGACATCAGTCGCAAGGGTGGTCATGTGATCTGGATGCTCAATGCCCGGCGTTCTCAAGAAAGCTCTCTGTCAATGGATGAAGCCGCCCGCAGAGCCAAAGACTTCTTGGTGGCTCTGGGCTTTCCGCATATCGTCCCTACCTATGCGAACAAAGCAGACGGCTGGGCCGTCATTCCCTTTGCGCCTCTCCAAGACGGTGCCATCATCTATCCTGACTTAATCAAGGTGACGGTGGCCTTGGACAATGGGGAGATTGTGGGCTTTGAGGGCATCGGATACCTGATGAACCATCATGACCGAGATCTGCCTAAGCCGAAGATCAGCGTCGAGGAGGCGCTGCAAAGCGTCAGCCCGAACCTTGAAATCATGGGTGAACCGCAACTGGCTTTGATTCCCCTGGAGACATTGGAGGAAGCTCTCACCTATGAGATCAAGGGTCGGATAAACGGGCAGGACTACGCCAACTATGTCGATGCTCTTTCGGGTGAGCTGATACGTATTCTTCAGATCGTCGATACGCCTGACGGGCCGCAGGCCATCTAAGAGACCGGGATCTTCAGGCATAGAGCATCCGAACAGGCATAACAAGCAGGGGGAGGCAGCTTTCCCTGCCTTGTTATGCCTGTGTCATTGTGTAGCAGGAAGATGATGTGTAAAGAGGAAAAGTAATGGAACAGGCAACCAAGGACTGGTCGGTCGAACACTTGAGCGTCAAGTGTTTGAGTAAGGGTGTTGTCGCCGATCATCCGGCGCCGGAGCGCTGGATCTACGCAAGCGCTATTCGGCGGGGTCGTACCATCCATAGCGCTTGGAGGAATGACGTTGAACCTGCTGCAAGGATTCGTATTGGGCGTTATCCAGGGGATCACGGAGTTTCTTCCCGTATCCAGCTCGGGCCATTTGGTGATCGCTCAACACCTGTTCGGTATATCCGGAGATGTGCTGGCCTTTGATGTTGCGGTTCATGTAGGCACCCTGTTGGCGGTCTTGTTTGCCCTTCGTGACGATGTGGCGATCCTGTTGTCAGGCCTCAGACCGGGTCGTGATTCGCAGACTCGATACGGTCGGCGACTGATCGCGCTGCTTATCGTGGGGACGATCCCCGCAGTTGTGGTAGGGTTGCTCTGGCGTGATACGATAGCCGGCTTCTTTTCATCGGTGGCGATCACGGGCTTTATGCTTCTTGTGACGGGAACCCTTCTGTATGGCGCAGAGCGGACCAAGACTGAGGGGCGGCGGCTGGGAATGATGCGAGTAGCTGATGCCTTTCTGATCGGCTGCGGCCAGGCCCTGGCCGTGATGCCGGGGCTTTCGCGCTCGGGCACCACCATCAGCGTCGGACTCAGACGGGGCGTTATCGGCGAAGACGCGGCCAGATTCTCGTTTCTTTTATCCATTCCGGTCATCTTGGGAGCGGCGGTTCTTGAGTTGCCCGCCGCTTTGAAAGCGGGAACCGGTCCCCGGACGTCGGTGCTTATCGTGGGCCTGCTCACCGCCGCCGTCACGGGCTATGCAGCCATATCCATGCTGCAGTATCTTATCCGGAAGGGAAGACTGCGCCTGTTTGCCTACTATACGTGGGGGGTCGGTGTGTTGGTCTTGCTGTCGGCCTACCTCGGTACCTAGGAGGAAACGGGATACGGAATGGGGCAGCCAACTCCAGAGCGGCGTCGGAGACGACGGCGTATTACGCCCGGATCGATTGTGATCCTGGGGCTGATCATCGTCATTACTTGGTATAGCCTGACCAGACTGAGCGGACTGATGTCGCCGGTGCTCATGCGCACCGCAGTCGCTCGCTGGGATGTCGTTGCCCAAAAGTGGACTGGAAGTGCATTTGTCGTGCGCAAAGAGATCGTAGTCCGGGCTCCGGCGGGAGGGACTGTAAGGTTACTTGTCCCCGAAGGTGCTCGCGTGCGAGCCGGGGCAGGCGTGTGTCAGGTTGGCAACGAGGCTGTGCGTGCACCTGCCTCCGGCCTGATCAGCTTTTCTTTGGACGGACTGGAGCAGGCGGTCTCAGCGGATTCCTCGTTCCTTCACGACGTAGCTGTGCCTCGCCAACAGAGCGCCTGGCGATCTTTGTCCGACGGAGACCACGTGGATTCTGACACACCCCTGTTTCGTTTGGTCGACGATCTTTCCTGGTACCTCTACGTAGCAGTGCGCGGTCCGCAGCCCCTTCAGCAGGGACGAAGCGTTGTCGTCCGATTTGCCACGGGCGAAGTGAAGATGCGTGTGGACCGGGTTGAACGGCGTGAAGACAAGACGATGGCCCTATTGACAGGGGATCATCTTCCGATCGAATGTCTTAACGTGCGTTCATTCGATGTGCAACTGCAGGCAGAGGGACGCGAAGGAGTGGTGATACCCGTCCCGTGCTTGGTTGAAGATGACGGACGCCACGGAGTCTATGTGTTGGTGGGAAGAAGACCGCTCTATCGGCGGGTGGAGGTACTGGCTTCAGATGACGATTCGGCGTTGGTGACGGGTGTGCCTTTGGGAGCACGGGTAGTCACCAATCCCCGCGTTGTGAAAAGATGAAGCCGGCGTGGTTGAAACAGGGCAACATGATTTCGGGGGAAGATGCATGGTGCAGTCAGTGGTGGAGAACGTACAGG